>DATFAJ010000001.1:0-4330 GCA_035254745.1 Candidatus Methylomirabilota bacterium
AGCTTGGTGGCCTTGACCGCGGTCTCGATGGTGCCGTGGCCGGAGATCATGACCACCGCGGTCTCCGGGCGCACGCGCTTCATCTCGGCCAGGGTGTCGAGCCCGTCGATGCCGGGCATCCAGATGTCGAGGAAGACGACGTCGGGCGTCTCCTCCTGAAGCCGGGCGATCGCCTCCTCGCCCGAGCCCACCGCGGTGACTCGATATCCTTCGTCTTCAAGAACACCCCTCAGAGTCGTGCGGATCGCCCGCTCGTCGTCCACGATCAGGATGTGCTCGCCGGGCATCGGCTCCCTCGACCTCAGGCCTGCACCGGCGCGGCCACCGGGCGCCCGGCGGGCAGCTCGACGACGAAGCGGCTGCCGTGCGGCGTGTTGTCCTCGACCCGGATCGTGCCGCCGTGGTCGGAGACGATCTGGTGGACGATGGGCAGCCCGAGCCCCATGCCGGTCGCCTTGGTGGAGAAGTAGGGCACGAAGAGCCGGTCGCGGTCGTCGGGCGAGATGCCGGGCCCGTCGTCGGCCACCACGATCCGGGCCCGGTGCGCCTCGGGGAGCCAGACCGTCTGCACCACGACCTCGCCGGTGCCGCCCACCGCCTCCACCGCGTTGTCCACCAGGTTGAGGACCGCGCGCTTGATCTGGTCGGGGTCCACCTCGACGGGAGGCAGCTCGGGCGAGAAGACGGCGCGGATCGCGAGGCTCGGATGCGACTCGCGGTAGAGCACCACCACGCCTTCCAGGAGCCGGGCCAGATCGGTCGGCTTGGGGGTCAGCGCGGGCATGCGCGCGAAGCGGGAGAACTCGTCCACGAGCTGCCGCAGCCCGTCCACTTCCTGGATGATGGTGCCGGTGGCCTCGTCGAGCAGCCGCTTCTCGTCCGGGCTGCGGTCGGAGGCGAGCCGCCGCCTCAGGCGCTGGGCCGAGAGCTGGATCGGGGTGAGGGGATTCTTGATCTCGTGCGCGATCCGCTGGGCGACCTCGCGCCAGGCGGCCAGCCGCTGGGCCTTGAGCAGCTCGGTGAGATCGTCGAAGGCGAGCACCATGCCCACGTAGCCGCCGTCCGGCCCGCGCAGCGCGGTGGCCGAGGCCAGCAGGGCCACCGCCTGGCCGTCCCGCCGCAGGTGTACCTCGCGGTCGAGCATGCCCTCGCGCACCCGGCCCATGCGCTGGATCAGCGCGTCGATCTCCACGTACTCGGGCGAGCGGAACACCCGCGCGGCGGGGCGCCCCTGGACCTCCGCGGCGTGGAGCCCGAGCAGGCGCTCGGCGGCCCCGTTGATGGTGGTGACGCCGCCGTCCGGATCGAGCGAGACCACGCCGGTGGCGACCGCCTCCAGCACCGTCTCGGTGTAGCGGCGGCGCTCCTCCATCTCGGTGTGCTTGGCCTGCAGGTCCCGGTAGGTCTCCTCGAGCTTCGACTGCGAGGCGGCCAGGTCGCCGGTCATCCGGTTGAAGGAATCCACCAGGATGCCGATCTCGTCGTCGGCGCGCACCTGGACCTTGTAGGCGAGATTGCCCGCCGCGACCTCTCTCGTCCCCTCGGCCAGCATCTGGATCGGCTCGGTGATCCCGCGCGCCAGGTAGAGCCCGAACCAGGTGGCCGAGAAGACGATGATCAGGGTCATCAGCAGGAAGAGCAGGATGTAGATGCCCTTGATCGGGTTCTTGAGGAGCCGGAGCTGCTTGTACTCCTGGAAGGCCTGGGTGATGTTGCGCAGGCGCGCCTCCAGGCGCTGGGTCACGTGGATGGCCACCACCATCGCGGCGGCGACCTGCTCGCCGTCGCGGATCGGCACCATCGCCTGGATCATGTCCCCGTTGTCCAGTTCGTGGACGGTGGTGATCTCCTGCCCGCCGAGCGCCTGCTTCACGTGCTCGCTGTTGGCCTCGCGGGTCGGGACCTTGGCCAGGACCGGATTCTTGACGTGGACCAGCTCCTGTCCGTCGCGGTTGAAGATGGTGATGGCCGCGACCCCGAGGCGGTCCTGCTGCTCGGCCAGGTAGCCGGCGAGGCTCTCGCGCTTGCTCTCGGCGAGCAGCCCGTCGCGCTCGATCACCTTGGACATGTAGCGTCCGTGGCGCAGGGCGGTGCCCTCGAGGCCCTGGTAGTAGGTCTGGGCCACCTCCATCGCCTGGTCGAGCGGCCGCTCCACCTGGGGCTTGAACCAGCCCTCGATCGAGGTGGTGATGAAGTTGGACGCGATCAGGAAGATCAGGATGCCCGGCACCAGGGCCAGGGCCAGGAAGGTGAGGACGAGCTTGGCCTTGAAGCGGGACCCGATGATCTTGTGCCGGCGCTCGAAGGAGAGCTTGACCAGGTTGCGGAACAGCAGCACCAGCAGCAGCAGGAAGACGATCAGGTTCAGGTTGAAGAGGAAGAAGACGATGAGGTTCGAGGCGAACGGGATCTGGGGCGCGCGGATGCCCACCTCGAACACGGTGGCCACCACGAGCAGGATCAGGATGCCCGCGATGATGAGCAGGTTGCGCTTCCGCTTCTCCTGCTCGTCGAGCCGGTCCGGTCTACGGGTGAGCGGCGTCACTGGTTGCGCACCGGGGTGAGGAGGCTCGACTGCACCCACGGCGTCTCCTCGGCCTCGCCGGTCATGCGGGCGAACCACGAGTTGACCCCGCCGAGCGACACGTCGGAGCGCACCCGGACATAGTAGAGCTCCTGCTTGTCGAGCGCGGCCACCGGGGCGAGCTGGCCCACCCGCAGCTCGGAGATCACGCGCTGGGCCTCCCGCAGGTCCTTGGTGAGGATGGGCTCGCGCGTCTCGCCCTTGAGCGCGGCGACCTTGTACTCCTTGGTCAGCACGTTGTAGGTGAGCTGGCGCTCCACCATGCGCGCCTGCAGACGCCGGTCCACGCCCCAGTGGGTGTACTGCCACAGCTCGACGTAGTAGCGCACGTGGGCCGCGATGCCGGTGTGGATGGACTCGTGCAGCGCGTCCGGGACCGCGCCGAAGAGCACCACCGTGACCGTGACGTCGTAGTCGTTGAGGAAGACGGACAGGTTGCTGATCCGGACCTCGGCGCCCACCGGCGCGGGCCCGGACGGCAGCCCCAGCAGGAGGCCGGCGAGCAGGCTCGCGCCCAGCAGGACCCTCCCGAGCGGCCGCCGACGGGTTCCCATGGCCAAGACGTCATTATAGCGTCGGGTCCAGCGGGGGCGCCGGTTCGGGGCCGGCCCGGGGAGCCGGAGGGGTGGGGGCCTGCGGGCGAGGGTGCGACGCGGGCCGGCGGCCTAGAGGGCCGCCACACCCGGGAGGAAGCCGTCACCGGTGCTGATCACCGGCGCGGGAGCGGCGGGTCGGATGACCCGCGCGACGACGCGACGCCGGTCCGCGGCGACCGCCTTCTGGATCGCCGCCACCAGCTGGTGGTTCAGGGCGTGGCCGGCGTTGCGTCCGACCACCAGCGCCCGCAGCGGGCGCCCGAGCAGGAACAGGTCCCCGACCAGGTCGAGGATCTTGTGGCGCACGAACTCGTCCGGGTAGCGCAGGCTCTCGTTCAGGACCGAGCGCTTGCCCACCACGATCGCGTTCTCCAGCGAGCCGCCCCGGGCCAGGCCGTTCTGTCGCATCGCGGGCACGTCACGCAGGAACCCGTAGGTCCGCGCCGCGGCCAGCTCCTGGGTGAACACGTCCTCGGTGATCCCGTAGGTGCCCGCCTGCAGCCCGATGACCGGGTGATTGTTGTCGAGCGTGTAGCTGACCCGCAGCGAGTCCGCCGGCAGCACCTCGAGCCAGCGGCTCTCGGTCCCCACGCGGATCGGCTCCGTCACCACGATCGGACGGCGCGGGGCGGGCAGGGGTACCCGACCCCCGGAGCGCAGCAGATCCACGAACGGCTTGGCGCTCCCGTCGGCCGCCGGCACTTCCGGGCCCCGGATGTCGACCACCGCGTTGTCGATGCCGAGGGCCGCGGCCGCGGCCATGAGGTGCTCGATGGTCCGCACCCGCACGCCGAAGGCCCCGACGGTGGTCGCGGAGTTCGTGTCCACCACGTGGTCCGCATTCGCGGGGATCAACGTGCCGTCGGCGGCGCGGAACAGGATGCCCGTGTCCGCCCCGGCCGGCGAGACCGTCATGTCGACCGGTTCACCCGAATGCAGACCGATCCCGGAGAGAGTGACCGGCTGTCTCAGGGTCTGCTGGGAATCCATAGCCGCGGCTATAGCAGGCAAGCCAGATGCCACCCGGGATGTAGGACCATAACTACTTGTTTAACATGATATTTATTGTCAAATTGCAAGGCCGGGGCTATGTAATCCGTTGCAAGAAAGACACACTCCCCAACTTTGCGCTGTGTCAGTTTCGCAACAC
>DATFAJ010000002.1:0-6504 GCA_035254745.1 Candidatus Methylomirabilota bacterium
CGGTGGCCGGGGAGATGGTCAAGGTCTGCCAGGCGCTGATGCGCGAGCCCGACGAGGAGCGCTGGGCGCGGCGCTACGGCGAGTCCTTCATGGACTGGAAGCCCCGCGAGGAGCGCTCGTACCTCGGCACCTACTCCATGGGGATCGGCAGCCCGCGCGCGGCCTACCAGCGGGTGGGCACGATCTACAACCAGCAGGCCCGCGACTTCTACCGGCTCGACATCCTCGAGGTCGGCCGCCGCCGGGCGCGCTACCGGTGGACGCCCCTGCCCGGGCAGGCGATTCCGCTCTGGAGCTGCACGTGGCTCAAGGTGCAGTTCGAGCGCTTCCCGACCAACTGGGGGCTGCCGCGCGCGCGGATCCTCGAGAGCACGTGCGCGGCCCGCGGCGCCGACGCCTGCCGATGGGACGTCCGCTGGAGGAACCCGTCGCGCGGCGCCCGCTTCTGGGCGCCGACCCTGATCGGCGGCGCCGCCGCGGTCGTCTTCGGCCTGGTCTCGGGCGGGTCCGGCTGGGGCTGGCCGCTCCTGGTCGCGGAGCCCCTTCCGCTCGTCGCCGGCGTCGCGCTGGGCTACGCGCTCCGCGAGGGCCACCAGCGCCGCCACACCCAGCGGCTGCTCGATCTCCAGTCCGAGGAGATCATCTACTCGAATCGCGAGCTCGAGAAGAAGTTCGTCGAGCTCGAGACGCGGATCGAGCAGCTCTCCCTCCTCACCGACCTGAGCGCCGCGGTGAGCGCGACGCTCGACCCGGAGAAGATCTACGACCAGGCGCTGAGCCGGCTCGTCCACCGGATGCCGTACGAGCGGGCCTACCTCCTCCTGGTGGACCGCGAGCGCCGCGTGCTCCGTGGGCACCGGACCGCGGGGGCCGACGTGTCGACCCCTCCGTTCGAAGGCGTCGAGCTGCCCCTCGAGGCGGGCACGAGCGCGAGCGCGCGGGCCGCGCTCACCGGGCAGCCCGTGCACGTCGACGACGTGGAGCGGGCCACCGAGCCGGTTCACCAGGCGCTGAGCCGCGCGCATCGGGTGCGCAGCCTGGTGGCGGCGCCGCTTCGCGTGCGCGAGCAGGTGCTGGGCGTGCTCTCGGTCACCTCGGCGGAGCCGGGGCGCTTCGACCAGGGCGACGTGGACCTGCTCACCGCGGTGGCCAGCCACGTGGCCCTCGCCATCGACCGCGCGGCGAGTTTCCAGACCATCGAGGATCTCTCGCGGAGCCTCGAGGACAAGGTGCGGGTGCGCACCGAGCAGCTCCGCGCCGCCAACGAGGAGCTGCGGACCGCCTACCGCGACCTCCAGGCCACGCAGCTCCAGCTCATCCAGCGCGAGAAGATGGCCTCGGTCGGGCAGCTCGTGGCCGGCGTGGCGCACGAGCTCAACAACCCGATCGGGTTCATCTCCTCCAACGTGGCCACCCTCGCCGACTTCGTCCAGCGCCTGCGGGCCATGGTCGCGACCTACCAGGAGGCCGCGCTGCCCGAGGCCGATCGCGCCCGGGTCGACGCGCGTCGGCAGGAGCTCAAGATCGACTACGCGCTCAAGTACCTCGACTCGATGATCTCCGGCATCCGCGAGGGCGCCGACCGGACCCGCAAGATCGTCGGCGACCTGCGGGTGTTCGCCCGGACCTCCGACGACGTGTGGCAGCCGGTCGACCTGCACGAGGAGCTCGAGTCGAGCCTGACCCTCCTGAACCACCTGCTGAAGGATCGGATCGCGGTGATCCGGAAGTACGGGCCGCTCGGCCCGGTAGAGTGCGTCCGATCGCAGATCGACCAGGTCTTCCTGAACGTGCTCGCCAACGCCGCCCAGGCGATCCCGGGCCCGGGCACGATCACGATCGAGACGTCTCGGGTGGGGCCGATGGCGGTGATCACCATCGCCGACACCGGCCCCGGGATCCCGCCCGACGTGCTCCGCCGCATCTTCGATCCGTTCTTCACCACCAAGCCCGTCGGCGAGGGCACCGGCCTCGGCCTCTCGATCAGCTACGAGATCGTCACGAAGCACGGCGGCGAGATCCGGGCCGAGAGCGCGCCGGGCGGCGGCGCGGTGTTCACCCTGCGGCTGCCGGTCGCCCGGGCCGGCAAGCCGACCCCGGCCGCGACTCCCGCGTGATGGCCACCGTCCTGCTGGTCGACGACGAGCCGCGGGTCCTCGACGCGCTCGAGGCGCTCCTCGCGATGGAGCACCGCATCCTCCGCGCCGACCGCGCGGAGACCGCGCTGCACTACCTCCGCGAGGAGGACGTGGCCGTCGTGCTGAGCGACCAGCGGATGGCCGGGCTGACCGGCACCGAGCTCCTGACCCGGAGCCGCGACGTCGCCCCGGACACGGTCCGCATCCTCCTCACCGCCTTCACCGACACCGACGCCCTGATGGACTCCATCAACGCGGCCGGCGTCTACCACTTCCTCCTGAAGCCCTGGGACCCGAACGAGCTCCGTCACGTGGTGGGCCGCGCGGTCGAGCACCACCGGCTGTGCCGCGAGCGCGAGACCCTGCTCCACGAGCTGGGGGCCAAGAACACGGAGCTCGAGCAGGCGCTGCAGGACCTCCGGGGCGCCCAGGACGACCTGATCCGGGAAGCGTCGGTGCGCGCCCAGCTCCAGCGCTACGTGTCGCCGCGGCTGGTCGACCTCGCGATCGCCAACCCGGGCCTCCTGGAGCTGCCGGGCGACTGGCGCGAGGCCACCGTGCTCTTCGCCGACATCCGCGGCTTCACGCGCCTCATCGAGGCGACCCCGGCTCCGGTGGTGATCCAGCTCCTCAACGAGTATTTCGCCGAGATGATCGACGTGATCTTCCGCCACCAGGGCACGGTGGAGCAGCTGATCGGCGACGAGATCGTCGCCCTCTTCGGCGTGCCGGAGCCCGGAGCCGACGTCGCGCTCCGGGCGGTCCGGGCCGCCACCGACATGGTGGAGGCGGTGCGACGCCTGGCCGCGCGCTGGGCCGCCGCGGGGCGCCCCACCTTCGACATCGGGGTGGGCATCAGCTCCGGTCGGGTGCTGGCGGGGACGATCGGCTCGGACCGCCGGCGCGAGCTCATCGTGGTGGGCCGGGCCATGATCGCGGCGGCGCGAATGCAGCGGATGACACGCCTGTTCGACGCGCATATCATCGTGGGCGAGGAGACCTTCCACCAGGTGGACCATTTCGTCGACGCCCGCGAGCTCGGTCGGCCGCGCCTCAAGGGCATCCGGCACCGCGAGACGCTCTACGAAGTGAGCGGCCTCCGGGAGCCGGCGGTCGAGGTCCGGGCGTCGACGTGACCGCGTCCTCACCCGGAGGCGCGGTCGACGAGACGACGGTCCTGATCGTCGACGACGAGCCGCGCGTGCTCGACGCGCTCGAGGCGATCCTCGCCGCCGAGTTCCGCGTGCTCCGCGCCGGCCACGGCGAGGAGGCGCTCGCGCGCCTCGCGGCCGAGCCGGACGTGGCGGTCATCGTGACCGACCACCGGATGCCCGGCATGACCGGGGTCGAGCTGCTCAGCCGGAGCCAGGAGCGCGCGCCGGACGCGGTCCGCATCGTGCTGACCGCGTACACCGACGTAGACAGCCTGATGGAGGCGATCAACACCGGCCGGATCTACCACTTCGTCCCCAAGCCCTGGGACCCCAACGAGCTGCTGCTGGTGGTGCGACGGGCCGCGGAGCGGTGGCGGATGGCCCGGGAGAACACCCGGCTCCGCGACGAGCTCGAGCTGGCCTACAACGCGCTCCGGCGCGAGACCACCGCGGGCCGTGAGAAGCCGGCCTCGTTCGACAAGCTGGTGGGGGCGGAGACCGGGCTCCGCGGCGCGGTCGAGCTGGCGCGCAAGGTCCTCGACGGGGACACCACCGTGCTGCTCCTCGGCGAGACCGGCACCGGCAAGGAGCTCTTCGCCCACCTGATCCACGTCAACGGCTCGCGCCGGACCCGGCCGTTCGTGGCCCAGAGCTGCGGGGCCCTGCCCGACACCCTGCTCGAGTCCGAGCTGTTCGGCCACACCCGCGGCGCGTTCACCGGCGCCACCGGGGAGCGCAAGGGTCTCTTCGAGGAGGCCGACGGGGGCACGATCTTCCTCGACGAGGTCGGCGAGACGTCGCCCGCCATGCAGCTCCGACTGCTGCGCGTGCTGCAGGAAGGGGAGGTGCGGCGGGTCGGCGGGACGGGCACACGACGCGTGGACGTGCGGGTGATCGCGGCCACCAACGCCGATCTCGAGGCCGACGTGGCCGCGGGCCGGTTCCGCCGCGACCTCTACTACCGCCTGAACGTCTTCCCCATCCGCCTCCCTCCCTTGCGCGAGCGGGCCGAGGACATCCCGACCCTCGCCGACCACTTCCTGCGCCAGGCCTGCCGGCGCGCGCGGCGCGTGCTGCCCGGCATCGGCCCGGACGCCCTCGGCCTGCTCCGCGGCTACCCCTGGCCGGGCAACGTGCGCGAGCTCGAGAACGAGATCGAGCGCGCGGTGGCGCTGGCCGAGGACGGCCGGCCGCTCGGCCGGGCGCATCTCTCGGAGCGCATCGCGATCGGCGCGGGCGCGGCGCCATCGGTGCAGACCCTCAACGAGGCGGTGGAAGCGCTCAAGCGCCGGATGATCGAGGACGCGCTGCGGGAGTGCGGCTCCAAGACCCGCGCCGCCGAGCAGCTCGGCCTCACCCGGCAGAGCCTCCAGCAGATGCTCCGCCGCCGCCAGTAGGGGTCAGCGGCCTATGCCACCGCGGGGCGGATGGTTCCGGTGACCAGGTCGAGCAGCTCGAGCATCCGCGAGAGGTCGTCGCGGCGGAAGTCGATCAGGACGTGGCTCAGGCCGATGCGCTTGTACTCGCCGAGCTGGTCGATCACCATCTGGGCGCCCTTGCCCAGCATCCCGTCGCTCAGGCTGTAGCGCACCGAGAGCTCGATCGTCTTCATGTCGCGCCGGTGCTGGTCCGCGATCGTGCGCAGGCGGCCCAAGGCCTCCCGGAGCTGGTCGGGATCCTTGGAGGTCGCGTGCCAGCCGTCGCCGAGCGTGACCACGCGCCGGAACGCGCCCGGGCTGTCGCCGCCCACCCAGATGGGCGGGTGCGGCTTCTGCACCGGCTTGGGCGCGAAGCCCAGGTCGTGGAAGCGGAAGAACTCGCCGTCGAGGCGCGGGTTGTCCTCGGTCCAGAGGGCCTTGAACGCGCGCAGGGTCTCGTCGCCGTGCCGACCGCGCGCGTGGAAGGGCACGCCCAGGATCTCGAGCTCCTCCTTCCACCAGCCGACCCCGACCCCGCAGATGAGCCGGCCGTTGGAGAGCGCGTCGATGCTGGTGAGCATCTTGGCCATGACCACCGGGTGGCGGTGGCCCAGGATGAACACCGAGGCGCCGAGCCGCGCCCGGCTCGTGCAGACCGCGGCTGCGGCCAGCACCGTCACCGGCTCGAGGTAGGGCTTGTCGGGCGGATGCGGGAAGCGCCCGCCCGGGTAGCTGCCGGTGGCGGAGCGCGGGAAGATGACGTGGTCGCTCACCCACAGCGAGGCGACCCCGCGCTCCTCGGCGGCCCGCGCGAAGCGCACGAGCGACTCGCCGTTGGCGAGGGGGCCCTGGTTGGGAAGGTGGCAGCCGATGTCCATGAGGCCTCCTTGAACCGGGGATCGGGTCCTACTATTCTCTAGCCGCGCCGATGGCGCGGCCCCGACGATACCTCAGCCGAAAGGACACCGCCATGCCCTACCGGATCAACCACATCCATCTGAAGGCCTCGGACCCCCGCAAGACCGCCGACTGGTACGTGAAGGCCTTCGCGTTCAAGATCGTCTCCGACGAGACGCGCGTCTTCGGCGACCGCTTCGTGCGCTGCCAGAGCGAGGACGGCACCCCGGTGAACATCTCCGGTGCGCGCACCAACGAGAAGCTCGGCGCGGGCGACGCCCGAGCCCACCACGGTCTCGAGCACTTCGGCTTCGACTCCGAGAACCTGGAGGCCGACATCAAGCGGCTCGAAGGCCTCGGCGCGAAGCTGCTGGAAGGGCCGATCGAGATCCCGGGCGGCCCCCGCATCTGCTTCGTCCAGGCCCCGGACGACGTGCGCCTGGAGCTGATCCAGCGGACCAAGGCGACCATCTCGGGCGGCTGCTGCTGAGGCGGAGGCTACCCCAATGGAGCTTCGAGGGCAGACCGCGATCGTCACCGGCGCCGGCCGCAACATCGGTCGCGCCATCGCGCTGGAGCTGGCCGGCATGGGCGCCGACGTCGTGGTGGCCGAGGTGGACCGGGCCACCGGCGAGCGCACCGCCGAGGAGGTGCGCAAGCACGGGCGGCGGGCCCTCGCGCTCCAGATCGACGTGACCCGCCTGGCCGACCTCACCGCCATGGCCGACCGCACGATGGCCGAGTGGGGGCGCATCGACATCCTGGTGAACAACGCGGGCATCCACAAGTCGATGCACACCGCGGACGTGACCGAGGCGGACTGGGACCGCCTGCTCGCGGTCAACGCCAAGGGCGTCTTCTTCGCGAGCCAGGCGGTGCTCCGCCACATGGTCAAGG
>DATFAJ010000003.1:0-2044 GCA_035254745.1 Candidatus Methylomirabilota bacterium
AATCGGGGAGCGCGGCGCTGTAGGCCATCCCCGGAGGGAACGGGTCACCCGGCCCACCCCCGCCGGCCCCCGCCCCCCGCCCGCTCCCTCCCGCGCCGCTTGCTTCCTCTATTTGGTTTACGGCCTCGCGGCTTTGCCGCTCGACTTCTTGTTTCCTAGTCTCAAGCCAGGGGTCAGGGTTTGAATCTTGGGTCTAGGAGGTCGCGGAGGGCGTCGCCGAGGAGGTTGATGCCGAGGACGGCGAGCAGGAGGGCGGCGCCGGGGAAGAAGGCGACCCAGGGCGCGGAGACGAGGAAGGTCTGGCCCTCGGCGAGCATGCTGCCCCAGGAGATGGTGGGGGCCTGGGCGCCCAGACCCAGGAACGACAGACCGGCCTCCGCGATCATGTTGCCGCCGACCCCGATGGTGCCGGCGACGATGACCGGGCCGACCGCGTTCGGCAACAGGTGGCGGAGGAGGATCATGGTGTGCCCGACTCCGAGGGCGCGGGCGGCCTGGACGTAGTCGCGCTCCTTCAGCGAGAGGATCTCGCCCCGCACCACGCGGGCGATGGTCGTCCAGCCGAGCACCACGAGCACGAGGGCGACCTTGTCGAGGCCGGGCTGCTCGAAGACCGCGATCAGGCCGATCGCCAGGATGAGCGAGGGGAAGGCCATCACCACGTCGGTCACCCGCATCAGCAGCGAGTCGCGCCAGCCTCCGTAGTAGCCGGCCAGCAACCCGATGACCACGCCGAGCGCGGCGGTCACCAGCTCCACGCCCAGCCCCAGCGCCAGCGAGACGCGGCCGCCGTAGAGCACGCGCGAGAAGAGATCGCGGCCGAGGGCGTCCGTGCCCAGCAGGTGCGCCGGCTCGGGTGGGCGCAGCATGGTCTCGCTCAGCGCGGCCGGCACCGCGGCCGGGTCGTGGGGGGCGATCCACGGAGCCAGGAGCGCGGACAGCGCGAAGGCGCCGACCAGCGCGCTCCCCACGAGCAGGCGACCGCGGCGCCGGCCTCCCGTCCCGGCGAGCCACTCCGGGCGCAGACGGGCGAGGACGCGGGCGCTAGCGGCCACGGCGGATCCTCGGGTCGATGATCAGGTAGGCCAGATCCACGAGCAGGTTGGCCACGACGTAGATCACCGCGAAGACGAGCACCGCGCCCATCACCAGCGGAAGATCCCGCTGGCCCACCGCGGCCACCAGCATCCGGCCGATGCCGGGCCACGCGAACACGGTCTCGGTGAGCGGGGCGCCCACGAGCAGGTCCGCGAGCCCGATGCCGATCACGGTGACGACGGGGATCAGGGCGTTGCGGAGAGCGTGCTTGGCCACCACCCGCCACTCGGAAAGACCCTTGGCGCGCGCGCCCTGGATGTACTCCTGACGGATGACCTCGAGCAGGCTCGACCGGGCCATGCGCGCGATGGTCCCGGTGTGGACCGCGGCCAGGGTCAGGGCCGGCAGCACCAGGTTCGCCCAGGCACCCTCGCCGTAGCCGGACACCGGAAGCCACCCGAGCCACACCGCGAAGAGCAGCGACAGCATCATGCCGAGCCAGAACACCGGGGTGGAGATGCCGAGCACCGCCACGCTCATCAGGAGCTGGTCGAGGAAGCGGCCCGGACGGAGCGCGGCGACCACGCCGGCGCTCATGCCGACGACGACCGAGAGCACGGTGGCGGCGAGCGCCAGGCGCGCGGTGGCGGGCAGCCGCTCCACGATGATCTCGGCCACCGGGCGCTGCTGGAGGTAGGAGGTGCCGAGATCGCCCCGGAGCAGGCGCGACATCCAGGCCAGGTAGCGCTCGTGCACGGGACGATCCAGCGCGTAGTCGCGGCGGATCTGCTCGACCAGCTCGGGGTCGGCGCGCTGCCCGAGCATGGCCCGCACCGGGTCGCCCAGCCCCACCGCGGTGAGCGCGAAGACGAGCAGGCTGACGCCCACCAGCACCGGCAGCAGCGCGAGGACACGCTTGGCGGCGGGCTCTGCGAGGTCGGTGAGCATTTCTTCGAGGACGGTCAACCGGTGCGCTGACGCGCACGCGCTTGGGCGACCGTTTCTT
>DATFAJ010000004.1:0-8957 GCA_035254745.1 Candidatus Methylomirabilota bacterium
GCCGCTTCGAGACCGAGGGCGAGTGGAAGAACAAGCTCGCGGGCGGCACGCGCGGCACGGTCGAGGCCCTCACCCGCGAGCTCCGGGACGCCCTGCGCAGCTAGCGCCGGGACTTGCGCCGGGACGTCAGTCCGCGGCTCCGCGACGAGTGTCCGCGGCTCCACCAGGAGCGTCCGCGGACTGGGGGAGTGCGGGGGCCATGTCGGGGCCCCCGCAGATGAAGGGAAGTCCCGGTAGCTCGGAGCGCGACGGGGTGGCGTCGGCGTCGAGACGTTCGACCGGCTACCGGACCGGGCGCTAGCTGCGCAGGGCGTCCCGGAGCTCGCGGGTGAGGGCCTCGACCGTGCCGCGCGTGCCGCCCGCGAGCTTGTTCTTCCACTCGCCCTCGGTCTCGAAGCGGCGGTCCCGGAGCCGCTCGCCCCACGGCTTCACCGCGTCGCGGATGGCGTGGAAGTCGAACGCGTCCTTCTTCAGCTCCCGGGCGCGGGCCATCACGTCGGGCGCCACCCGGATGAACGCGCGGAGCGCGGCGCCGGTCTTGATCGAGTACTTGCGGCCCGCCCACGCGGTGGGGAACACGCCCGCCACCGCCTTCATGTAGCTCAGGAAGAAGCGCTTGGCGTGCTGGCGCACCTCGTTCATGCGCGCGCCGCCGCCGATCTTCTCCACCGTGTCGAGGAACTCCACGATCTCCTCGGCGAGCGGGGCCTGCGAGACGCGTCCCCGGCCGGTGCCCAGCATCTTGATGTCGCCGGCCAGCGGGGAGGTCTCGTCCTCGTTGAGCGAGCGGATCACGTCGTGGGCGAGGGCCTGATTGGGATCGGGGTAGAGCTTGCGCCCGGCCAGGCTCACGATGTGAGAGGGGTTGAGCCGCGTGTGCTTGGCGTTGATCGTGACGAACAGCTCCACGATCTGGCGCGCGTCCAGCCGGTCGAAGAGCACGGCCGGGACCTCGATACCGAGGTTCTCGCCCGCCTGGGTGAGGGCGTGCAGGGCGAGCAGGCGGTGCTGGCCGTCGAGCACGCGCAGGACACCGTGCTCCTCCGGGATCTGGAGCAGGCCCAGGTCGTGCTGGCTTGCCATCGGCGTGAAGGTGAAGCGCTTCTCGGAGGTGATGATGACCGCGCCGGGGATGGCGGGCAGGGTGCCCGCGTCCTTGCAGTCGCGGTAGTAGCCGACCAGCTCGTCGATCTTTCGCTTGATGACCGGGCGCTGGTACGCGGTCTCGCTCTCCCCGATCCGCTTCTCGAGCGCTTCCCAGTTCACGCGCGCCCGGTTCGCGCGCTGCTTGCCCTTTCCGGTAGGCTCGATCTCCGCGCCTCCGTAGCCGAGCACCTCGAACTTCACCAGCCGGTCGATATCCTTGGCGGAGAACGACGCCTGGAAGAATTCGACCCCGAATTGTTTCACGCGGTGCGCGGGAACCGTGATCATCGGCCGTTCCGCCTCCGTGGGGACAGGTGCTCTGCTGTGGGGTAGCTGGCCCACTCTAGTCGAAGCTTAAACCCCTGTCAACATGTACCTTTTCGGCTCTGGACCGGTCCGGTGTCACCCCCTAGGAGTTGGGGTCGGAGCGGGGCTTATCCCCAACATGTGGGTAGCCTGGGGATACGGGAAATCCTGTGGATACCTGTGGATGAATCCCGCCTCACCGCCAGGCGAGCGCGCCCACGAGCCCGACGAGGCCCAGGAGGAGGAAGAGCGCGGCCGCCGTGCGGCGCAGCATCACCTGGGACACGAGCCGGGTGAGGTGCGAGCCGCCGAAGACGACCAGACCGTCCGCGGCCAGCATGCCGAGCGTGGTCCCCACTGTGACCAGCCCGGCGCCCTCGAAGCGCGCCCCCAGGGCGACGGTGGCGAGCTGGGTCTTGTCGCCCATCTCGGCCAGGAAGAAGATCACGGTGGTGGAGAGCAGCGGGCCCCAGCGGGTGGGCTCGCTCGTCTCGGGCGCGCGATCCGGCACGAGCGTCCAGATGCCGAAGCCGATGAAGCTCAGCGCCAGCGCCCAGGCCAGCGCCGCGGGAGGCACCAGCCGCGAAACCCAGACCCCCACCGTGGCGGCGAGCGCGTGATTGACGATGGTGGCGAGCAGGATGCCGAGCATCACGGTCCACGGGCGCCGGTACCGCGCGGCCAGGGCCAGGGCGACGAGCTGGGTCTTGTCGCCCATCTCGGCCAGGGCGACGACGAGGAACGAGGTCCAGAGCGCGGTCATGCCGACGGCTCGGTGCCCAAGCCGCTACTGCGGGCGCTTCAGGTACCGACCGCGGGCCGGGCCGACGACGCGGGCGCCGTCGTAGACCAGGGCGCCGCGCAGGAACGTCGCGGTCACCCGGCCGGTCAGCTCCTGACCCTCGAACGGGGTGTAGCCCTGGCCGGAGGGCGACTCGGCGGCCCGCACCGTGAAGCGGCGCGTGGGATCGACCAGCACCAGGTCGGCGTCGTAGCCCACCGCCACGTCGCCCTTGTGCAGCAGGCCGAAGCGCTGGGCCGGATTCCACGCGAGCACCTCGGCCATGTGCGGGTAGGACATGCCGCGCCGGCTGCCCTCGCTGAACACGCCGGAGAGCAGGTACTCGGTGCCGCCGAAGCCGGAGCGCGCGAGCCAGATGTCGTCGGGCCGCTCGGCGGCCACCTTCATCTCGCGCGCGCAGCAGGCGTGGTCGCTCACCACCCAGTCCAGCTGGCGGTCGAGGAGCGCCTGCCACAGGAACTCCACGTCCTCGCGCGGGCGGATCGGCGGGTTGACCTTGGCGAGCACGCCGGTCGGGGTGTCGCAGTCGAGCAGGAGGTGGCCGACCGTGACCTCCCGGCGCACGTCCAGGTGCGGGAACACCCGGGGCAGCGCGACCGCGGCCTCCACCGCCTTGCGGGAGGAGAGGTGCAGGAGGTTGATCCCCGCGCACTCGGTCTCGTGGGCGAGGTAGCCGGCGATCCACACCGCGAGCCCCTCCGCGTGCGGCGGCCGCGCCGCGCTGTAGGCCCGCAGGCCGGTGAGAGAGCCGTCGCGGGCCACCCGCTGGGTGTAGGCGTTGAGGATGTCGGCCACCTCGCAGTGCAGGCTCACCGTGACGTAGGGGGCCAGGCGCGGGTGGGCCTGCCGGATCCGCGTCGCCGCGCGCATGATGAACTCGAAGTGGGCGAAGTCGTAGCTCTCGTCGCCCTCCACCATCAGGAAGCGTCGCTGGGCCGCCCGGTCCGCCTGGCCGTGCAGCCCGTGGCCGCCGTAGAACATGAAGATCTTGAACGAGGGCACGCCCTGCTCGGTGGCCAGCCACTCCATCTCGTCGATGTGCCGGCTCTCGATCGGGGCGAGGTGATACGCGTAGTCGCACCAGTACCGATCGCGCGAGGCCGCGAGCACCTGGGGAAAGAAGTCGACGTACGGCCCGCCCCGGTTCAGGTAGTACTGCCCGGTGCGGAAGTAGGTGAGCACGGTGGTGACGCCGCCGCTCACCGCGGCGCGGCTCTCGGAGACCGCGTCGTCGCCGAGCGGCGCGTAGATGCCGACGTGGGTGTGGGCGTCCACCACGCCCGGGAAGGCGAGCTGCCCGCGCGCGTCGAAGACCTCGCGCGCCTGGGCCGCGTCGATGACCGGCTCCACGCGCGCGAAGCGCCCGTCCGCGATGCCGAGGTCGCGCGTCTCGACCGCGGCCTGCCGCGGGCGCACGAGGCGCGCGTTCTTGATGAGCAGGTCGAGCGGCGGCCGATCGGGCATGGCGCGCCGATTCTACCTCGGAGCGCCCTCGTGGCGCGGCGGTGCGTTGACAGGTCCCGGGGGTGGATGCTAGGCTCGCCGCGTTCGAATCACGCCAGCCCACTCACCCGAATCCGGTCCGGAGGACACGATGTCGAACGACCAGCGAGATCCCCGGCGGGCGCCGATCGGGCGCCGCCGCTTCCTCACCACGGTGGGTGCCGCCTCCGCCGTCGCCCTCGCCGCGCCCGCGCTCGGACGGGCCCAGGCCCGCGAGGTGAAGGTCGGCTACATGCTGCCGGTGACCGGCCCGCTCGCCTTCGAGGCGCAGCTGGCGCTCAACGGGCTGCTCCTCGCGGTCGACGAGATCAACGGTGCGGGCGGCATCAAGTCCCTCGGCGGCGCGAAGATCACCCTTCTGCCGGGCGACACCCAGAACAAGGTCGAGCTCGGCAACTCCGAGGCGGCGCGGCTCATCGACCAGGGCGTCACCGCGCTGATCGGCCCCTTCTCGAGCCTGGTGGCGTTCTCGGTGCGCCAGGTCACCGAGAAGAACAAGACCCCGTTCCTGCTGCTCGCCACCGTGGCCGACAACGTGCTGGAGGGCGGGCTCCACTACTGCTTCCGCATGCAGCCCAACGCGCGCGCGATGGCCACCCTCACGGTGAGCAACATGATGGAGATGGCCAAGAACGCGGGGGTCGCCATCAAGCGCGTCGCGATCATGCACGAGGACGGCAACTTCGGCACCACCATGGGCAACCACGTCGAGGCCTTCGCGGGCAAGATGGGCTACGAGCTGGTGCAGCGCGTGCCCTACAACCTGCGCTCGCCCGATTTCACCGCCGAGCTGTCGAAGGTCAAGGCGGCGCGCCCGGATCTGCTCGTGATCAGCGGCTACTACGGCGACTCCAAGATCATCGCGGAGACCGCGGCCAAGCTCCGGATCGGGGTCCACGCGCTGGTGGGGCTCGCCAACGCGGCCTACTCGAACCCCAAGTTCATCGCCGACAACCGCGAGCTCACCGAGCACCTGTTCGACGGCAACTACTGGCACAATCCGCAGAGCCCGCGCGCCCGCGCGGTGTTCGACGCCTACCAGAAGCGCTTCAGCTCCACCATGTCGAACCACGGGGTGCAGGGCTACCAGGTGCTGTACGTGCTCAAGGACGCGCTGGAGCGGGCCGCGTCGACGGACCGGGAGAAGGTGCGGGAGGCGATCAGCAAGACCAATCTCACCGACCACATCCTCACCCAGGACGCGATCCGCTTCGACGAGGCGGGCGAGAACGTCAACGCCACCCCGGCCCTGCTGCAGGTGCAGGGCGGCAAGCCGGTGGTGGTAGGTCCCGCGCGCTTCGTGGAGGCCAAGCCGGTGTTCCCCGTGCCGAAGTGGAAGGGCTAGCCGGCTTCCCGAGGACGACCGGGGCGAGGTGACCTGGCTCTTCCTCCAGGCCGTCGTCAGCGGTCTGCTGCTGGGCGGCGTCTACGGGCTGGTCGCGAGCGGCCTCTCCCTGATCTTCGGCGTGCTCCGCATCATCAACTTCGCCCACGGGGCGGTGATGATGCTGGGGATGTACGCCTCCTACTGGCTGTTCGTGCTGGTGGGCCTCGATCCGTACCTCTCGATCCTCGTCACCGGCCCGCTGTTCTTCGTGCTCGGGATGCTCATCCAGCGCATCGTGATCGAGCCCAACCGGGCCGCCGCCGAGCACAATCAGCTGCTCCTCACCCTCGGGGTCGCGCTCTTCTTCGAGAACCTGGCCCTCGTGCTCTGGCAGGGGGACTTCCGCACCGTGCGGGTGTGGTACTCGGGCGCGTCGTTCCTGGTCGCGGACGTGCTGGTCGAGGTGCCACGGCTCATCGCGGCGGGGGGCGCGGTGCTGATCGCGCTCGCGCTGTGGGGCTTCCTGCGTACGACCGACGCGGGCAAGGCGATCCGGGCCCTGTCCGAGGAGCCGGAGGGGGCCCGGCTGGTCGGCATCGACGTGGCACGGATCCGCGGCGTCGCGTTCGGCATCGGCTCGGCGTGCGTGGCGGTGGCGGGGGCCCTGGTCACCCCGTTCTTCTACGTGGCCCCCGACGTGGGCGAGAGCTTCAACATCATGGCCTTCGTGGTGGTGGTGCTGGGGGGCATGGGCAACTTCCTGGGCGCGCTGGTGGGCGGCTTCATCGTGGGGCTGGCCGAGTCCCTCGGGGCCGCGTTCCTGCCCGGCTCGCTCAAGCAGCTCGTGGTCTTCGGCCTCTTCGTGATCGTGCTGCTGCTGCGGCCGGAAGGTCTCTTCGGAGCGCGCCGTGGCCGGTAGGCTCGGCCCGCTGCTCGCGGTGGCCGCGCTGGCCGCGGTCCCGCCGCTCCTGCCGAAGTACGTGCTCGAGGTCCTGATCAGCGTCCTCTTCTTCGGCTACCTGGGCGCGTGCTGGAACATCCTCGGCGGCTACGGCGGGCAGTTCTCGTTCGGCCACGCCGCCTTCTTCGGGATCGGGGCCTACACCTCGACCCTGCTCTTCCTCCACCTGGGGGTGACCCCCTGGCTCGGCATGGTGGCGGGCGGGATCCTGGCCGCCGCCTTCGGGCTCTTCGCGGGCTATCTCTCGTTCCGCTACGGGCTGCGCGGGCCTTACTTCTCCCTCGTGACCCTCGCCTTCGCCGAGATGCTGCGGGTGATCGCGGTGAACTGGAAGGCGGTGGGCTCCTCGCTGGGCCTGGTGGTGCCGAACCGCGGGTCGGCCCCCGTGCTCTTCCTGTTCGCGGACAAGCTGCCCTACTACTACGTGATCCTCGTGATGGCGCTCGGCGCGCTCGCGATCACCCGGATGATCGAGCGCTCCCGCATGGGCTACGCCCTCGCCGCGATCCGCGAGAACGAGGACGCGGCCGAGGCCGCCGGGGTGGACGCGCTCTCCACCAAGCTCGCCGCGATGGCGTTGTCCTCCTTCCTGACCGCGCTCGGCGGGACGTTCTACGCGCAGTACTTCGCCTACATCGACCCGAGCCTCACCTTCGGGCCGGCGATCTCCATCGGAGGCCTGCTGCCCGCCATCGTGGGCGGGGCCGGCACGGTGGCCGGCCCGCTGCTCGGCTCCTTCGTGCTGACCCCGATCTCGGAGCTGACCCGCGCGGTCCTGCGCGGGCGCGCCGGGGCCGACATCATGCTCTACGGCCTCATCCTGATCCTGGTCATCTCGTTCCTGCCCAACGGGCTCGTGGGCTGGTTCCGGAGCCGCCGCCCCGCGGCGGGGAGGGCGGCGTGAGCGCCGGCCACGGCCTCGAGATCTCCGCCCTCACCAAGCGCTTCGGTGGGCTGGTGGCGGTGAGCGGCTTCGACCTCACGGTCGCGCCCGGCGAGATCGTGGGCCTGATCGGGCCGAACGGGGCGGGGAAGACCACCGTGTTCCATCTCGTGGCGGGCTTTCACCTCCCGAGCGAGGGCTCCATCCGCTTCGAGGGCACGAGCCTGGTGGGGCTCAAGCCGCACGCGATCTGCCGGCTCGGGCTCGCCCGCACCTTCCAGCTCGTGCAGCCCTTCGCCGGGCTCACCACCCTCGAGAACGTGATGGTGGGCGCGTTCAACCGATCGCGGGAGGTGGCGGAGGCGCGGCGGCGGGCGGCCGAGATCGTGGACTTCGTGGGCCTGGGCCCACGCCGGGACGTGCCCGCCCGCCACCTGACGCTGCCCGACCGCAAGCGGCTCGAGGTCGCCCGCGGCCTCGCCACCGAGCCCCGGCTGCTGCTCCTGGACGAGGTGATGTCCGGGCTCAACCCCACCGAGATCGAGGCCATCATCGGCCTGATCCGCCGCATCCACGCACGCGGGGTGAGCCTCCTGATCATCGAGCACGTGATGCGGGCGATCCTCGCCCTCTCCCACCGCCTCGTGGTGATGCACCACGGCGAGAAGATCGCCGACGGCGCGCCCGCGGTGGTGGCGCGCGACCCGCGGGTGGTGGAGGCCTATCTCGGCGAGACCACGGAGGCCGCGCCGCGATGAGCCTGCTCGCCCTGCGCGGCCTGGACGTGGCCTACGGGGACCTGCCGGCGCTCACCGCGCTCGACCTGGTGATCGAGGCGGGCGAGATCCTCTCGGTGGTGGGCGCCAATGGGGCCGGCAAGACCACGATGCTGCGCGCGATCTCCGGCCTTCTTCGCCCGCGGGCGGGGGAGATCCTGCTCGAGGGCACGCGGCTCGACCGCCTGCCGAGCCACGAGATCGTCGAGCACGGGGTGGTCCAGGTGCCGGAGGGCCGCAAGATCTTCCCGAGCCTCACCGTGCTCGAGAACCTGGAGCTGGGCTCCTACACCCGCGCGGCCCGCCCGCATCGGCGCGAGAGCCTCGAGCGCGTGCTCGGCCTCTTCCCCATCCTCGGCGAGCGGCGGAGCCAGGCCGCCGGCACCATGTCGGGCGGCCAGCAGCAGATGCTGGCCATCGGCCGCGCCCTCATGGCGCGCCCCCGACTGCTGATGCTGGACGAGCCCTCGCTCGGGCTCGCGCCCAAGATCGTGCAGGAGATCTTCCGGATCATCGGCGAGATCAACCGCGCGGGCACCACGGTGCTGCTGGTCGAGCAGAACACCCGCCAGGCGCTGGCCCTGGCCGGGCGCGGCTACGTGCTCGAGAACGGCCGGGTCGTCCTCTCGGGGGCCGGCCGCGATCTCCTCGACGACGAGCACGTGCAGCGCGCGTACCTCGGCATGTGAAGGGAGCTTCCCCATGGACGATCCGACGTCTTCTTCCCTGTCCGATCTGGCCCACGCCGTCCGCACCCGCAAGGTCGGGCCGGTGGAGCTGACCCGCGCGTATCTCGACCGCATCGCGCGCCTCGATCCCACGCTCCACGCCTTCATCACGGTGGACGCGGAGGGCGCGCTGACCGCGGCGGCGGGCCTCGAGCGCGAGGCGGCCGCCGGCGCCTGGCGCGGCCCGCTCCACGGCGTGCCGCTCGCCCACAAGGATCTCTGCCTGATCCCGGGATTGCCGACCTCGTGCGGCACCCGGACTCCGGACTACTTCGTCGGGGCGCCGCCCTGCACCGCGGTGGTGCGGCTGCAGGCGGCCGGCGCGCTGACCCTGGGCAAGCTCAACATGACCGAGCTGGCGCTCGGGCCCTTCGGCGACAACGCGCACCACGGCGACGTGCAGAACCCGTGGCGGATCGGGCACGTCTCGGGCGGCTCGAGCAGCGGCTCGGGCGCGGCGGTGGCGGCCGGGCTCGCGGCGGGCGCGCTCGGCACCGACACCGGCGGCTCGATCCGGCTGCCCGC
>DATFAJ010000005.1:0-14866 GCA_035254745.1 Candidatus Methylomirabilota bacterium
GCCGACATTCCGGTGCCGGGGCGAACCCGGTGGACAGTCTTCGATCGGGAGACCGACTGGTTCTACGTCAACATCGCCGACCCGCCTCAAATCGTCGTGGTCGAGGCCGCAAACCCTGGTCACGTGGCTCGTACCTTCGCAGTCTCGGCCGCAGGCCCACATGGGTTGGATCTGGATGTCGCCGCCAGGAGGCTGTTCTGCGCATGCGACGACAAGACGCTTGTGGTGTTGGATTGCCGGTCGGGCGCGGAGCTCACACGAGCGCCCCTCGCCGGTGCTCCCGATGTCGTCTTCTTCAACCAAGAGCGCCGGCACCTCTACGTGGCCACTGGAGAGCCCGGCCTGATCGAAGTGTTCGAGACTGATCGGATGCGGCTGGTTCAGACGGTTAGGACCGGGTCCGGCGCGCATACGCTTGGATTCGATGAGCTGCGAAACACGGTGTACGCGTTTCTCCCTGATACCCATCGGGCGCTGGTCTTTCGAGACACCGGCTAGGGGCGCGCGGTTGGCGCTGAACGCTCTGTATGCCGAGTAGGCGCATGTAGTCGTCAACGACTATCAAAGCTCGCGGCGGCAGGCTGGGTATGTCGCACTCCAGGCGCATGACTCCCTATCCCGGACACAGTTCCGCAACTTGCTGGTGAAGAAGCTCCCATGACTGTTGCGTTTCCCTGTGAGAAGCTTGCTTCCCGGCTGCCAACCCCGGCAGAATACCGGCACGCGCCTGTAGCTCAGTTGGATAGAGCATCGGCCTTCTAAGCCGAGGGTCGGGGGTTCGAATCCCTCCAGGCGCGCCAACTTACAGGAGTGATCCTCGTGACCGCACCGTGGCCGGTTGCGTCGCGCGTCGTCGCCCCCGGCCCCGGCGAGGCGCGCATCTGGAGCGCCGATCTCGAGCCGGGGGCCCAGGCCGTCGACCATTTGGGTGCCCTATTGAGCCCGGATGAGCGGGCTCGGGCGGCCCGGTTCCACTTCCGTCGAGACGCGATGCGGTGGATCGTCGCGCGCGCCTCGCTGCGTGAGATCCTCGGCGCTTGTCTCGACGTCGGTCCGCGCGCGGTGGCCTTTGCCCACGGTGAGAAGGGCAAGCCGGGACTCGCCACGCGCGCAGGGGATCTTGATCTGCAGTTCAGCCTCGCACACTCGGCCGAGCTTGCGGTGTACGCGGTCACGGTCGGCTGCCCGGTGGGCGTGGATGTGGAGCGGCTGCGCGCGGTGCCGGGGATGGACCGGATCGCCGAGCGCACCTTCTCCCCCGAGGAGTGCGCGGCGCTCCGAGCGCTGCCCGTGGCCCTGCGGACTAACGGCTTCTTCAACTGCTGGACGAGGAAGGAAGCGTACATCAAGGCCGTCGGCGTCGGCCTGTCCTATCCACTCGCCCGGTTCTCGGTTTCGCTGGCGCCCGGCGAGCCGGCGCGGCTTCGATCCGTCGAGATCGACCCCGCTCACGCGGAGACGTGGACGATGACCGCCCTCTCACCGCGGGACGGATTCGTCGGCGCGGTGGTGGTGGGGGCCCGCCCGGTCCGCGTCGTGTGCGAGCGCTGGGCGGCGCGCGGCTAGCCGCCCGCCTTCGCCGCCGGGGCGCCCACGGAGGCGGGCTGTCCCCCAGGTTGTCCATCGTCGCTCACCGCGCACGCGTCGGCCGGCGCGCTCCGATGGATCGACAGGTCCGTGATGGTCGGGTGCTCGCCGCAGAGCGGGCACTTGGGATCACGGCGCAGCTTGACCTCGCGGAACCGCATGCCGAGCGCATCGTAGGTCAGGAGCCGTCCGATCAGGGGGTCGCCGATCCCGAGCAGGAGCTTGATGGCCTCGGTGGCCTGCACCACGCCGATGATGCCTGGGAGCACGCCCAGGACGCCGGCCTCGCTTCAGCTGGGGACCAGGCCGGGCGGCGGCGGGGTCGGGTAGAGGCAGCGGTAGCACGGGCCCTGGTTCGGGGCGAGCACGGTGGCCATGCCCTCGAACTGGAAGATCGAGCCGTGGACGTTGGTCTTGCCTCCGAGGTAGCAGGCGTCGTTGACCAGGTACCGGGTGTCGAAGTTGTCCGAGCCGTCGATCACCAGGTCGTAGTCCTTGATCACGTCCATCACGTTGTCGACGTCGATCCGCATCGGCAGCGGGATCACGTTGACGTCCGGGTTCAGCGCCCGGATCATCTCGGTCCCCGACTCCACCTTCGGCCGGCCCACGTTGGCGGTGGTGTGGAGGATCTGGCGCTGCAGGTTCGAGACGTCCACCACGTCGCCGTCCATGAGCCCGATCGTGCCGACGCCCGCGGCGGCCAGGTACACCGCGGTCGGGGAGCCGAGGCCGCCCGCGCCGATCAGCAGCACCTTCGAGCGCAGCAGCTTGCGCTGGCCTTTCTCGCCGACCTGATTCAGCAGGAAGTGGCGGCTGTAGCGCTGTATCTGCTCGGCCTGGAGGGGACGGTCCTTCACCACCGGGAGGCCCGACTGCGCCCACTTCTGGAAGCCGCCCTGGAGGTTGGTCACGTTCTGGTAGCCCAGGTCCCTGAGCACCTTGGCCGCCAGCATGGAGCGAAGCCCGCTCTGACAGTAGAGGACGATCGGCGTGGTCGGCTCCGCGGCGGCGCCGCCGATGCGGAACTCGAGAAAGCCGCGGCTGATGTTGGTGGCCGGCTCGATGAACCCGTCCCGGTACTCGTCGGGATCGCGCACGTCGATCAGCACCAGCGGCTCGGCCGCGTCGATCCGCTTCTTGACCTCGGCCGGCCCCTGCTCGGGCACCACGGCCCGCGCCTCCGCCAGCATCTCCTTCAGCGTCTTCATGCTCCGCTCCTTGAGTGGGTCCCCGACGGCCTAAGCTCCGGACTTTTAAGCAAGTTTATATTACCACCAATTCCGGTCGGATCCAGCGCTTGGGGCCGGGCCGTCCGTCCGGCTCTGCGCAAGACTGCTATAATCAGCGCCTAAATGAAAGTGTCAATCGAGATCCGATGATACCCCGCGATCCGATCGAGCTGACCGACGCCGCCAAGCGCGCGATGGCCTTGCAGGACTATGGCCGCCCCCCCGAGATCGAAGGGGTGGCGCTCGTGGATCTCAAGCGCTTCACCGACGACGGGGGCTCCTTCATGGAGCTGGCGCGGCTGGAGCACGGGGCGGCCGCGGCCCTGCCCGGCTTCGAGTGCCGTCAGGTGAACTACAGCGAGATGGATCCGGGAGTCATCAAGGCCTTCCACATCCATCGCCGCCAGACCGACGTGTGGTTCGTCCCGCCCGACGACAAGATGCTGGTGGTCCTCCTGGACGTGCGCGCCCGGTCCAAGAGCCCGAACGCGCAGCGGCGCCTGATCCTGGGCGACGGTCACGCCCGCCTCCTGCGGATCCCCCCCGGGGTCGCGCACGGGGTGAAGAACCTGGCCCCCTCCCGTGGCCGCATCATCTATCTGGTCGATTGCCAGTTCTCCCCGGAGCCCGACCAGACCGAGGAGGGGCGCCTGCCCTGGGATTTCGCCGGGGCCGACATCTGGGACGTGACGCGCGGATAGCGGGATGAAGATCCTCGTCACCGGTGGCGCGGGCTTCATCGGCTCGAACTTCGTCCGGCACGTGCTGACCGCGCACCGCGATGACACGGTGGTCAACCTCGACAAGCTCACCTACGCGGGCAATCTCGAGAACCTCCGCGACGTGGAGGCCGATCCGCGCTACCGCTTCGTGCACGGCGACATCTGCGACGGGGCGCTCGTGCGGGAGGCGATGCGCGGAGTGGACGCGGTGGTGCACTTCGCGGCCGAGACCCACGTGGACCGGTCGAACCTGGGGGCGGACGACTTCCTCCGCACCAACGTGACCGGCACCTTCACCCTGCTGGAGGCCGCGCGCGAGCTCCGGGTGGGCCGGTTCCTCGCGGTGAGCACCGACGAGGTCTACGGCAGCATCGCCCACGGGGCCGCGCGCGAGGGGGACATCCTGAACCCGTCGAACCCCTACTCGGCCTCCAAGGCCGCCGCCGACCTCCTGGTCCGCGCGTACTGGACCACGCACCGCCTGCCGGTGCTCGTCACCCGCAGCAGCAACAACTTCGGGCCCTACCAGTACCCGGAGAAGGTGATTCCCCTCTTCGTCACCAACGCCCTCGAGGACAAGCCGCTGCCGCTCTACGGCGACGGCAAGAACGTGCGCGACTGGCTCTACGTGCTCGACAACTGCGCCGCGATCGATCTGGTGCTCCGCCGGGGGCAGGAGGGCGAGATCTACAACATCGGGGGAGGGACCGAGGTGGAGAACGTCACCTTGACCCACCGGATCCTCGCGCTGCTCGGCAAGCCGGCGAGCCTCATCAAGCCGGTCACCGACCGACCCGGGCACGATCGCCGCTACGCGCTCGACTCGGCCAAGATCGCCGCCCTCGGCTGGACCCCGGCCTCGAGCTTCGACGCCGCGCTCTCCGCGACGGTGGAGTGGTATCGCACCCACGAGGCGTGGTGGAAGCCGATCAAGTCGGGCGCGTTCCGCCAGTACTACCAGACCCAGTACGCGACCCGGTCCTGACGTCGCGCCCGGCCGCCCGGCCGGCTCAGGCATAATGCGCGGAGAGGTGGTCGGCATGCGCCCGATACTCGCCTGGATCGCGGTGGCCCTGCTGGGCGTCGGCCTGCCCGGGATCGGGCTCGCCGCTCCCCGCGACGTCGACCGCCGCCTCGAGCCGTCCCGGGTGTCTCCCCTCCCGAGCCAGGTGCGCCGGGTCGAGCCGGCGGTGGTGGGCATCCGGGTCGAGGTCGAGCCGGACCGCCCGTCCGCGGCCACGCTGGGAACCGAGCGCTGGGGAAGCGGGGTCATCTTCGACGCCGACCGGGGCTACGTGCTGACCGTCAGCTACGTGCTGCTCGACGCCGCGCGCATCCGGGTCACGCTCCGCGACGGGCGCACGGTGCCCGCGCGCCTCACCGGGCTCGACCTCGAGGTGGGCATCGGCGTCGCGCGCCTCGAGGGCCCGGGCCCGTGGCCGGCGGCCGCCCTGGGCGACTCGCGCGCGGTGACCGCCGGCCAGGTCACCGGCACGGTGGGCGTCGCCGCCGACGGGTCGCTGGTGGCGACCGCGAGCCGCGTGCAGGCGGTGCGGTCGTTCGCCGCCGCGTGGGAGTACATGCTGGATCGCGCCTTCATCGTGGCGCCCTACAACGCGGCGTTCGGCGGGGCGGCGCTCGTCGACTCGGCGGGGCAGGTGATCGGCGTCACCTCGCTGCGCCTGGGCGAGGCGCCCCACGTCAACCTCGCCATCCCCATCGAGAAGTTCCTCGCCGGGCGGGACGAGCTCGTCGCCCGCGGACGCGTGACGAGCCGCGCGCCCCGGCCCTGGCTCGGGCTCTACACCGAGTCGGGATCCGACGGAGTGGTCATCTCGGGCCTCTCGCCCCTCGGCCCCGCGCAGGCGGCGGGCCTTCGGCCGGGCGACGTCATCGTCCAGGTGAACGGTCGTCAGGTCGCGAGCCGCGAGGACTTCTACCAGACCCTCTGGCAGGCGCAGGTGGATCAGGACGTCCACGTGACGGTGGAGCGCCCGGGCGGCCGCCACGCGATCACGGTGCGTCCGGTGGATCGCTACCGTTTGTATCGAACTTCCGACCAGTAGGTTGGCCTCCAAGTAGGTTAGGCTCTTAGCCATGAAGGGTGTCGACACCTACCAGGGCCGCGGCCTCATCGCCGACCCGATCCACCAGTACATCCTCTATACGCGGCCCGAGGGGATGCCGGGCGAGTCGACCGAGCAGGATCTGATCGATTCCCCGTGGATGCAGCGCCTGCGACGGGTGCCGCAGCTGCAGTCGGCGCGCTGGGTGTTCCCCGCGGCGGAGCACAGCCGCTTCCAGCACTCGCTCGGGGCCATGCACCTGGCCGGCCGCTTCGCGCTCCAGCTCCACCGGTCGCTCCAGGCCGAGTTCGCCGACGCGCCGTCCGCGCCACTCTTCGAGGAGCTGATGCGCATGGCCGGGCTCCTCCACGACGTGGGCCACGGGCCGTTCGGCCACTTCTTCGACGACAACTTCCTGGCCGACTTCGACCTCACCCACGAGAAGGTGGGGCAGCGGATCATCCGGGAGGAGCTCGGCGACCTCATCCGCGGCCTGCGCCGCAGCCCGACCGGGCCCTTCGAGGACGGCGAGCGCATCGATCCGGAGTGGATCTGCTACCTCATGGGCAAGAGCTACACCGTGCCCACCGCCGAGCACCCGCGCTGGCTCGCGCATCTCAAGCCGCTGCTCTCCGGCATCTACACCGCCGACAACATGGACTACGTGCTGCGCGACTCCTACATGTGCGGAGTCGCGGTCGGGCCGATCGACATCGAGCGGATCATGTACTACTCCTTCTTCAGCGAGAAGGGGCTGACCCTGGACCGGGGCGGGATCCAGGCCTTCATCATGTTCCTGAACGCCCGGTTCTACCTCTACACCAACGTCTACTACCACCGCACCACGCGCGGCATCGACCTCCACCTGAAGGAGATCTTCCGCGAGACCATGAAGCTCGTCTTCCCCTTCGACCTCAACAAGGAGCTCCATCCGTATCTCCACATGACCGAGTGGACGCTGCTGGAGGAGGTCGCCCGCTGGGACCACTCGGACGACCCGGACCGGCGGGCCCTGGGCCGCGAGTGGAAGCGGGTCCTCGAGCGCCAGCTCAAGTGGCGGATGTCCCACGAGGTGGTGCTCGATCTGTTCGAGCCGCGCCGCGGTCAGAGCTTCATGAAGGCGGACGAGGTCGAGCAGCGGGTGCGGGAGCTCTTGCCCCTCGCCCTGCGCGACTTCCCGTTCAAGATCGACATGGCCCAGCAGGACCCGCGGCCGCTGAACCCGATCGGGATGCAGGACCGCCAGATCTACGTCTACGACGCGGCGTCCCGGACCGTGTCGGCCGAGCCGCTCAAGGAGCTGCTCAAGTACCTCCCGGGCAAGGTCGCCCAGTGCCGCATCTTCGCGATGAGCCACGAGCACGATCAGCAGCTGGCCCGCGCGCTCGAGCAGGCCCTGGGGGAAGACCGGCCCGCCCACCCCACCAACCTCTAGACCAGGACAGGCGTCATGGAAAAGTTTCGCGGCGTGGACTACTACGGGATCGACGACCTGCTGACCGAAGAGCAGCGCATGATGCGGGACGCGGTGCGCGACTGGGTGGAGGCCAAGTTCCTCCCCGTCGTGAGCCAGCATCACCGCGACGGCACCTTCCCGATGGAGCTTGCGAAGGACCTGGGCGAGATGGGGGTCTTCGGGGCCACCCTCAAGGGCTACGGCTGCGCGGGCCTCGACAACGTGGCCTACGGGCTCATCATGCAGGAGCTGGAGCGAGGCGACTCCGGCCTGCGCTCGTTCGCCTCGGTGCAGAGCGGGCTCGTGATGTACCCGATCTACAGCTACGGCTCCGACGCCCAGAAGGACCGGTGGCTTCCGCGGCTGCAATCGGGCACCGCGCTGGGCTGCTTCGGCCTCACCGAGCCGGACCACGGCTCCGATCCCGGCTCGATGAAGACCCGGGCCGTGCGCAAGGGCAACGAGTACGTGCTCAACGGCACCAAGCTCTGGATCACCAACGGTTCGGTGGCCGACGTGGCGGTGGTGTGGGCCAAGGGCGACGACGGGGAGATCGGCGGCTACCTGGTGGAGAAGGGCACGCCCGGCTACAGCACGCTCGACATCCACGGCAAGTTCTCGATGCGCGCCTCCATCACCTCCGAGCTCGCCTTCGCGGACTGTCGCATCCCGCTCGAGAACAAGCTGCCCGGGGTGAAGGGGCTCAAGGGCCCGCTCTCCTGCCTTTCGCAGGCCCGCTACGGCATCGCGTGGGGCGCGATCGGCGCCGCGATGGGCTGCTACGACTGGGCGCTGCAGTACTCCCAGCAGCGGATCCAGTTCAACAAGCCGATCGGGTCGTTCCAGCTCGTGCAGCAGAAGCTGGTGTGGATGATCACCGAGATCACCAAGGCCCAGCTCCTCTGCTGGCGGCTCGGGCAGCTCAAGGACGCGGGGCGCGCGCGGCCCCAGCAGATCTCGATGGCCAAGATGAACAACGTGCAGATGGCGCTCGACGGGGCGCGCATGGCCCGCGACATCCTGGGCGCGGCCGGGATCGTGGACGAGCACCCCATCATCCGGCACATGATGAATCTGGAGACCGTGAACACCTACGAGGGGACGCACGACATCCACACCCTGATCGTCGGCCGGGACATCACCGGCCTCGACGCCTTCGGGATCTGAGGCCTGGTGTAGCATAGGGGGCCTATGACTCCCGACCCGTCCTCGCCCGCGGTCGCCCTGCCCGCGCCGCCGTCCGTCTCCATTCCCGCCGAGCGAGCCCGGCCCGACATGCGCCTCCTCGGGCTCCTGGCCCTCGGCCACATGGTGATCGACATCAACCAGGGCTCGCTGCCCGCGATCCTGCCGATCGTGAAGGACGCGCTCAACCTGTCCTACGCGGCGACCGGCGTCATCGTGCTGACCGGCAACATCACCTCGTCGCTGATCCAGCCGCTCTTCGGCTACCTGGCCGACAAGACCGCGCGGCGCTGGCTGCTGCCGCTGTCGGTGCTGCTCTCCTCGGTGGGGCTGGCCTTCACCGGTCTCGCGCCGTCGTACGCGGCGGTGCTCGCGCTGGTGGTGGTCATGGGGTTCGGCGTGGCCGCCTACCATCCGGAGGGCTACCGCACCGCCACCGCGGTGGCGGGCGAGCGCAAGGCCACCGGCGTCTCCATCTTCTCCACCGGCGGCAACGTGGGCATCGCGCTGGGTCCGCCGCTGCTCACCGCGCTGCTCGTCGGCTTCGGGCCGGCCGGCAGCCTCGGGATGCTGGTGCCCGGCCTGCTCGCGGCGGTGCTGCTCACCGCGGTGCTGCCCCGGCTCTCCGCGCCGCCGCCGGCGGCCGCGCGCGCCCGCGCCAACGCGGCGGGCGCCCGCACCATGGTGGGCGCGATGAGCCTGCTGATCCTGGTGGTGGCGATCCGCTCGTGGACCCAGCTCGGCTTCACGACCTTCTTGCCGTTCTACTGGAGAGACGTGCTCCACGGCGATCCGCGGCTGGTCGGCACCCTGCTCGCGGTGTTCCTCGGGTCGGGGGCGATCGGCACGCTGGCCGCCGGCCCGGTGGCCGACCGCGTCGGGGTGCGGCGCTGCGTGGTGGGCGTGTTCCTCCTCGCCGCCCCGCTCGCGACCGCCTTCCTCTTCGTCACCGGCGGGCCGCTGATGTTCATCCTGCTGGCCGTGCTCGGCTTCGTCCTCGTCTCCACCTTCACGATGTCGGTCGTGCTCGGCCAGGCGTACCTGCCGCGGAATCCGGGCATGGCCTCCGGGCTCATCGTGGGCTTCGCGATCGGCGCGGGCGGGCTCGGGGCGAGCGCGCTCGGCTGGGTCGCCGACCACTGGGGGTTGACCACCGCCCTCGGGATCTCGGCCGCGATGCCGCTGGCCGGTTTCGTGGCCGCGCTCTTCCTGCCGGATCCCCAGACCGGTGACGTCGGATAAGTTCGAGGACGGCGAGCAGGCCCTGCTGATCGACCAGCGGGGTCGTCGCCATCTGCTGCTCCTCCGGAAGGGCGAGACCTTCCACTCGGATCGCGGCTGGGTGACCCACGACGCCATCATCGGCCACCCGGACGGCTCCTGGGTCCGCACCTCCAAGGGCACGCGCTACCTGGCCCTGCGCCCGACCCTGGCCGAGTACGTGCTCGACATGCCGCGCGGGGCCCAGGTCATCTATCCCAAGGACCTGGCGATGGTGATGTTCTGGGCCGACATCTTCCCGGGCGCGCGCGTGCTCGAGGCGGGGATGGGCTCGGGCGCGCTCACCCTGGCCCTCCTGCGCGCGGTCGGGCCCGAGGGCCGCGTGGTGAGCTACGAGCAGCGCGAGGACTTCTGTCGCCGCGCGCTCGCCAACATCCACATGCGGCTCGGCGAGGTGACCAACCTGATCGTCCGCATCCGCCCGGTGGAGGAAGGGCTCCCCGAGGAGGAGATGGTCGACCGGGCGGTGTTCGACCTGCCCGAGCCCTGGCGTCTCGTCGAGCCGGTGGCGAGCGTGCTGCGGCCGGGCGGCATCTTCCTCTCCTACGTGCCGACGATCATCCAGTCGCACCAGCTCACCGAGACGCTCCGGCGCCACCGCGGCTACGCCCTCGTGGAGACGTTCGAGACGCTGCTCCGGCCGTGGAACATCGACGGCACCTCGGTGCGCCCGTTCCACCGGATGGTCGCCCACACCGGCTTCCTCACCGTGGCCCGCCGGGTGGTGCCGGAAGAAGGCGCGGCGGCCCCCCGGATCGCCGACCCCGAGTCCGACTGACCGGTGCTCGCCCGCTACTTCGAGCTCGGCCGGCTGGGCGCGACCACCGGGGGAGAGATCCGCGGCGGCCTCACCACCTTCATGGTGATGGCCTACATCATCTTCGTGAACCCGGCGATCCTGTCCTTCGCGGGGATCCCGCCGCTCCAGGGCCAGGGCCCGTCGTTCGCGGCCACCCAGGCCGCCACCTGCCTGGTCGCGGGCGCGCTCACCATCGCGATGGGGCTCGCCACCAACTATCCGCTCGCGCTGGCCTCCGGGATGGGGCTCAACGCGGTGGTCGCGTTCCAGCTCGTGGCGGGCATGAAGCTGCCGTGGACGGCCGCGATGGGAGTGGTGCTGCTGGAGGGCGTCGTGATCACCGCGCTGGTGCTGACCGGCTTCCGCGAGGCGATCATGAACGCGATCCCGGCCGCGCTCAAGCGCGCCATCGGCGTCGGGATCGGCCTGTTCATCCTCTTCATCGGGCTCGTCTCGGCGGGGATCGTCAAGCCGGGCCCGCCGGGGGTGCCGGTGACGCTCGGGGAGCTGTACTCGGCGCCGGTGGGGGTGGCCCTGTTCGGGCTCTTCCTCACCCTGTGGCTCACCGCCCGCCGGTCGAGCGGCGCGCTGCTGGTGGGCATCCTCGCGAGCACCGCGCTGGCCATCGCGGTGAACTCCCTCACCGGTGGCCGCGCGTTCCCCACTCCGGGGCAGGCGGTGTGGCCGGCGGCCCTGGTGGCCCGGCCCGACTTCTCGAGCCTCGGAGCGGGCCTCGACCTGTCGGTCTTCGCCCGGGTGGGCGTCGTCACCGCGCTGGTCACCATCTTCTCGATCATGCTCTCCGACTTCTTCGACACGATGGGCACCGTGATCGGCATCGGGGGCGAGGCGGGCTGGCTCACCCGGGAGGGCCGGCTGCCGCGACTCGACCGGGTGCTCCTGGTGGACTCGCTGGCCGCGGTGGCGGGCGGCGCGGCGGGCGCGTCGTCGGCCACGACCTACATCGAGTCGGCGGCGGGCGTGGCGGCGGGCGCGCGCAGCGGGCTCGCCTCGGTGGTGACCGGCCTGTGCTTCCTGCTCGCGCTGTTCTTCGCTCCCCTCGCGGGAGTGGTTCCGGCCCAGGCCACCGCGCCGGCCCTGATCGTGGTCGGCTACCTGATGAGCCGCGTGGTGCGCGACATCCCGTTCGGCGACTTCGAGGAGGGCTTCCCCGCGCTCCTCACCCTCGCGGTGATGCCGTTCACCTACTCGATCACCAACGGCATCGGCGCCGGCTTCATCGCGTACTGCTTCATCAAGCTCGTGCGCGGCAAGGGGACCGAGGTGCCCGCGATGATGTACGGGGCCGCGCTCGCCTTCGTGATCTACTTCGTGCTGCCGCTCATCCAGCGTCTGCTCGCCGCCTAGGCCGCCCGGAGCCTCCGCCGCGCTGTGGTACGCTAGGGCCTTGACCGCCGAGCCGTCGACCGAGCGCTCTCTCTAGGAGGCCGCCGCCGTGATCAGCCTGATGCGCGAATACGCCAGGAGCCTGAAGATCGTGCTCCTGATCGTCATCGTGGTGTTCATCCTCACCTCCGGAGTGCTCTTCTACTTCGGGTCCGGTCCGTTCGGGAGCACCGGCGGGCGGAGCGGCGCGGTGGCGGTGGTGAACGGCGAGGAGATCCCGCTCGAGCGGTTCAAGCGCGGCCAGGCGCAGATGATGGCCGCGTACGAGCGCATGGCCCGCCAGCGGCTGACCCCGGAGATGGCCGAGCGGCTCGGGCTCTCCCAGCAGGTGATCAACGAGCTCGTGACCGAGGCGCTGGTGGTCCAGGGGGCCAAGCAGGAGGGAATCTCCGCCAGTCACGAGGAGGTGAGCGCCCGGATTCGCGAGGTGCCCGCGTTCCAGGTCGACGGCCGCTACTCTCCGGAGCGCTATCTCGACGTGCTGAAGCGGGAGCGAATCAATCCGAACGACTTCTACGCCGACGTCCAGCGCATCCTGGTCCGCCTCAAGATGGAGAGCCTGATCAAGCAGGGCGTCAAGGTGTCCGAGGAGGAGGTGCGCGAGGCCTATCGCCAGCGCCACGAGCAGGTGCGGGCCGCGTGGGCCTATGCCGACGTGAAGCCGGCGATGGCCGCGATCCAGGTGGCGGACGCCGACCTCGAGCCGTACGTGAAGGCGCACCAGGCGCAGTGGAGCCAGCCGGAGCGCCGGCGCCTGCAGTACGTGCTGGTGACGCCGAGCGCCCAGGCTCCCGCGGTCTCCGACGCGGAGGTCGAGGCGTACTACCAGGAGCACGGATCCGAGTTCGAGGAGCCGAGGCGCCTCCGGGTCGCCCACGTGCTGGTGCGGGTGCCCCCGGTCGGCGGCAGCGAGGCGGAGAACGCGGCCAAGGCGAAGGTCGAGGCGGTGATCAAGCGCGCCCGGGCCGGCGAGGACTTCGGCAAGCTCGCCCGTGAGGTCTCCGAGGACAAGGCGAGCGCGGTGCAGGGGGGCGACCTCGGCTTCGTGGGCCCCGGCGAGCTGGTGGCCCCGTTCGAGCAGGCCGCGTTCGCGCTGAAGAAGGGCGAGGTCTCGGACCCGGTCCGCACCCCCTTCGGCTATCACGCGATCCGGGTGCTCGACGTGCGCGAGGGAGGCAAGACGCCGCTCAAGGAGGTGGCGCCCAAGGTCAAGGCCACGCTCGTGGCGCGGAAGAGCGAGCGCGCGGCGCAGGCGCGCGCGGACGAGGTCAAGTCCGCGCTGCTCGGCGCCCCCGACTTCGCGGCGGCGGCCAAGCGCCTCGGCCTCGACGCGCGCGACGTCACCTTCGGGCGCGGCGACGCCCTCGGCGAGGCGGGCCGGGATCAGCAGCTCGACGAGACGGTGTTCGGACTCGCGGTGGGCGGCGTCTCCGCGCCCATCAAGACCGCGGCGGGCTACGCGGTGGTCAAGGTCGTGCAGCAGGTCCCGGCGGGGGTGCCGCCGCTGGCCGAGATCCGGGAGCGCGTGGTGGAGGCCATCAAGCGCGAGCGGGCCGAGCAGCAGCTGACCGACAAGGCCAAGACCCTGGCCGCGACCCTCGCCAAGGGCGGAGACTTCAGCGCGGCCGCCAAGGCGGACGGGTTCACCACCGGGAGCATCCCGCTCTTCTCCCGCGCGGACCCTCCGAAGGAGCGCGGCAGCCTGCCCGGCGGGGTGCTCCTGGCCGCGCTGCAGACCCCGGCCGGCCAGGTCGCGGAGCCGGTGCGCGCCGAGGGCGGTGTCTACGTGGTCAAGACGCTCGAGCGGCAGCCCGCCAACCCCGACGGGTTCGATCGCGAGCGCGCGGAGCTGGACAAGCAGGTGCTCGAGCAGAAGCGGGCGCTGGCGTGGGACACCTGGATCCGCGGCCGGCTCGCGTCGGCCAAGGTCGAGGTCGGTGGCCAGCCCGCCTCCATGACGCGCTGACCGCGATGGACAAGACCGCGCTCCTCATCATCGACGCCCAGCAGGAGTACTTCGCCCCGATCGGGAAGGTGGTCCTGCCCGACGGACCCAAGGCGGTGGCCCGCATCGCGGAGACCCTGCGCTGGGCGCGCGCGAGCCGGATGCCGGTCTTCCACATCGTCCACGAGAGCCGCCGGCCCGGCGCCGCGACCTTCGTGCCGGGCAGCCCCGCGCTGGCCATCCACGACGCGGTGACGCCCCGCGCGGAGGAGCCGATCATCACCAAGCATTTGCCCGGCGCCTTCACCGACACCGCGCTCGAGGCCGAGCTCCGCCGCCGCGGCATCGAGCGCGTGATCGTCTCCGGCTTCATGACCCAGATGTGCTGCGACACGACGACGCGCGAGGCCGCCCACCGCGGCTTCAAGGTGACGCTGCTCTCGGACGCGACCGCCGCCATGGACGTCAAGGGCCCCGACGGGGTCGTGATCCCCCACGACCAGGTTCACCGGACCCACCTGGGCAGCCTCAACGGCTTCCTGGCCGAGGTGAAGCGGAGCGACGAGGTGATCGGGACATGAGCATCCAGCGCACCCCGATGACGCGCGCGGGCTACGAGCGGCTGCGCGACGAGGTGGAGCGGCTCAAGAAGGAGCGCCCGAGCATCGTGCGGGCCATCGCGGAGGCGCGGGCCCACGGCGACCTGAGCGAGAACGCGGAGTACCACGCGGCGCGGGAGCGGCAGGGCTTCATCGAGGCGCGCATCACCGATCTCGAGAGCAAGGTCGGCACCGCCGAGGTCATCGATCCACCGACCTCCGGCGACCGGGTCACCTTCGGCTCCACCGTCAAGCTCGAGGACGAGGACGGCAAGGAGGCGATCTACCAGATCGTGGGCTCCGACGAGGCCGATCCGAAGCGGGGGATGATCTCGATCATGTCGCCGCTGGCCCGCACCCTGATCAGCAAGAAGGTCGGCGACAGCGTGGTCGCGACGCTCCCCGGGGGCAAGAAGACCTTCGAGATCCTCGCCGCGAATTTTCCGATAAAGCCTTAGAGGCTCTTCATCTGCGGGGGCCCGGAAATGGCCCCCGCACTCCCCCAGTCCGCGGACGCTCCTGGTGGAGCCGCGGACACTCGTCGCGGAGCCGCGGACTGACGTCCCGGCGCAAGTCCCGGCGCTAGC
>DATFAJ010000006.1:0-2586 GCA_035254745.1 Candidatus Methylomirabilota bacterium
CAGGGCCCGGCGGAAGTAGTCGAGCGCCCGCTCCGGCTGATCGAGCCGCAGATAGATCTGCCCGTAGCCGGCCAGGGCCCCGAAGTGCGCCGGGTTGCGCTTCATGACCTCGTCGCAGTCGTGGAGCGACTTCTCGTTCTCGCCCAGCAGGAAGTAGACGGTCGCGCGCTTGTTCCAGGCCTCGGCGAAGTCGGGCTTTCGCCGGATGATGCGGCTGAAGGTCTCCACCGCGCCCGGCCCGTCGCCGCGGTTCATCTGCTCCAGGCCGACCTGGAACTGCGCGTCGACGTCCTTGTCGCCGGAGCGGCTCCACACCTGCCACACCGACTGCTCGGCGAGGACGCGCACCACCTCGTCGGGATCGGTCAGCGCCCCGAGGAGGGGAGGCGCGTCGGCGGGGCCGCCGAGCTCGCCCAGCCACGCGGCGGCGCGGCGGCGCAGCTCGAGGTCCTCGCTCTTGATCTCGGCCAGCGCCTGCTCGCGCGTGAGGGGGATCTTGGTCTGGGCGGAGGCGGGGCCGGCGAGCAGGGCGGTGGCCAGCGCGCAGGCGGCGACGAGCCGGCCCCGGCGCATCACGACCGGCCCACCAGCCTGAGGAAGGCGTCCTCGTCCAGCGTGGGCACGCCGAGGCGCTTGGCGTCGTCGGCCTTCGAGCCCGCGTCCTCGCCCACCACGACGTAGTCGGTCTTCCTCGACACCGAGCCGGTGACGCGGCCACCCAGGCGGAGGACCAGGTCCTTGGCCTGGTCGCGGCTCAGCGTCGCGAGGCCGCCGGTCAGCACCACGGTCTTGCCGTCGAGCGGCTTCGGGCCCTCGGTGTGGCCCTCCTCGGTCATGGTCACGCCCGCGGCGGCCAGCCGGTCGATGGTGGCGCGGTTGCGCGGCTCGGAGAGGAAGCCGGTCACCGCCTGGGCGATCTGGGGCCCGATGCCGTAGATGTCGTTGATCTCGGTCTCGGTGGCGGCGAGGAGCCGGTCCATCGAGCCGAAGCGCGCGGCCAGCAGCTGGGAGGCCCGCTCGCCCACCATGCGGATGCCGAGTGCGTTGAGCAGGCGCGAGAGACCCCGCGTCTTCGAGCCCTCGATGCCGCGGTGGAGGTTCTGGGCCGACTTCTTGCCCATGCGCTCCAGATCGGCGAGCGTCTCGACCGAGAGCCCGTAGAGATCGGCGAAGTCCCGCACCAGTCCGCGGTCCACGAGCTGGCCGATGATGACCTCGCCCAGGCCCTCGATGTCCATGGCGCGGCGCGACCCCCAGTGGAAGAGCCGCTCCTTGAGCTGGGCCGGGCACGCGGTGTTGGTGCAGCGCCACACCGCCTCGCCCTCCACGCGCAGGGCGACGCCGCCGCAGGCCGGGCAGTGGGTCGGCATCTGGAACGGCTCGGGCGGGGGCTCCGGCCGCTTCGACGTCACCACCTGGACCAGGTAGGGGATCACGTCGCCGGCCCGCTCGATCAGCACGGTGTCGCCCACCCGCACGTCCTTGCGGCGCACCTCGTCCTCGTTGTGCAGGCTCACGTTGGAGACGGTGACGCCGGCCAGCTCCACCGGCTCGAGCTGGGCGGTGGGGGTGAGCGCGCCCGACTTGCCCACGTTGATGGTGATCGAGACCACGCGGGTCGTGGCCTGGCGCGCGGCAAACTTGTAGGCGATGGCCCAGCGCGGGTGGTGCGCGGTGGCCCCGAGCCGCCGCTGCTGCTCGAGGTCGTCGACCTTGACCACCACCCCGTCGGCGTCGTAGCCGAGGCCGTCGCGCTCGGCCTCGATCCCGCGGCAGTAGGCGGCGACGGCGTCCAGGTCCCGCGCCCGCTCGGAGCGCGGGTTCACCCGGAAGCCGCTCGCCTTCAGCGCCTCGAGCCGCTCCCACTGCGAGTGGAAGCCGGGCGGCTCGAGCACGCTCACGTGGTAGAGGAAGATCTCGAGCGGCCGGGAGGCGGTGACGGCCGGGTCCTTCTGGCGCACCGCGCCCGCCGCCGCGTTGCGCGGGTTGGCGAAGACGGGCTGGCCGGCCTCCTCCAGGCCCGCGTTGAGCCGCGCGAAGGCCTCGCGCGGCATGTAGACCTCGCCGCGGACCTCGAGCCGCGTGGCGCTCTTCAGGGGCCCGGAGAGCGTGGCCGGGATGGACTTGATCGTGCGCAGGTTCTGGGTGATGTCCTCGCCGACGCGCCCGTCGCCCCGGGTGGCGCCCCGGATGAAGCGCCCGCGCTCGTAGAGCAGGGCCACCCCGAGGCCGTCGATCTTGGGCTCGCACACGTAGGCCGGGGCGATGCCGGGCAGGGCCCGTCGGAGGCGGGCCTCGAACTCGGTCAGATCCTCCGGGGCCATGGCGTTGTCGAGCGAGAGCATGGCCACCAGATGCTCGACCGGGGCGAAGAGCTCGGCCTGACGCCCGCCCGGGCGCTGGGTCGGGCTGTCGGGGGTGATCAGCTCGGGGTGGGCCTCCTCGAGGGCGACCAGCTCGCGCCAGAGGCGATCGTACTCCGCGTCGCTGATCTCGGGGCGGTTCTCGGTGTAGTAGAGGTAGTTGTGACGGTGGAGCTGCTCCCGCAGCTCCTCGACGCGTGCGGTCGGATCGGTCCGGGACGCC
>DATFAJ010000007.1:0-5319 GCA_035254745.1 Candidatus Methylomirabilota bacterium
TCCTCGCCGCCGCCCCTCCGCCTCCGCGTCGACCCCTGACCGCGCCGCCGAGAACTCGCGGGCGGCTCAAAAAGGTGCAGATGCAGATGCGAGGCGACGCCCGGAGGCCCCACGCGAAGCGTGCTCTCTGTACGTTGAGCGTGCGGCCGAGGGCGTCAACGGAGCAGATGGGCCTTTTTCAGCCGCCCGGCTAGTACGTCGCGCGGCCCCCGGAGAGGTCGTACACCGCGCCGGTGCTGAACGTGCACTCGTCGGAGGCGAGCCAGGCCACCAGGGCGGCCACCTCCTCCGGCGTCCCCACGCGGCCCATCGGGATCTTCGAGACCAGCAGGTCGACCGTGCTCGGCTCCATCTGCTTGAGCAGCTCGGTGCCGATCACCGCGGGGGCCACCGCGTTGACGAGGATGCCGCGGGTCGCGACCTCCTTGGCCAGCGCCTTGGTGAGCCCGATGACCCCGGCCTTGGCCGTCGAGTAGGGCACCAGCGTCGGGTTGCCCTCCTTCCCCGCGATCGAGGCGATGTTGACGATGCGACCGCTCCCCTGCCGCAGCATGACCTTCACCGCGGCCCGGCAGCAGAGGAAGACGCTGGTGAGATCCACGTCGATCACCCGCTGCCAGTCCTCGTCGGTGAGCTCCCAGATCGGGAACGACCGCCCGGTGATCCCCGCGTTGTTCACGAGGACATCCAGACGGCCCCACTCGTGCTCCACGCGGGCCACCGCGGCGTCCACCTCGCGGGCGCGGGTGACGTCGGCGACGAGGGCGAGCGCGTCCCCCCCGACCGAGCGCGCCGCCGCCGGCACCGCGTCGCCGTCCCGGTCGAGCAGGGCCACCCGCAGGCCGTCGGCGGCGAGGCGGGTGGCGATCGCGAGCCCGATGCCGCGGGCGGCGCCAGTCACGAGGGCGGTCTTCGCCGAGGTCGCCATCGTCAGTAGGCCGGCGGGGCGTACACGGAGAGGAGGAAGAGCGGGCCCGCGCCCGGGTTCTTCACGTGGTGGCGTGCGCCCGCCGGGATCAGCGCGCACGCCCCGGGCCCCGCGGGGTACTCCACGCCCTCGATGGTCACGAGCGCCTGACCCTCGATGACATAGACGATCTGGTCGGCGGCGTGCGTCTCCTCCGGTCCCGCGTCCTGCCCGGGGCCGATGGTCATGACCGCGGTCTGGCTCCGCGCGGTCTCCTGCAGCACCTCGAAGAACCGCCCCTTGTGACGGGGAACGTCGACCACGGGCTGGGTCATGGGCCTCCGGTGGGGGATCCGGTGGGGGCTTCGCGGGGCTCGCGCCAGGCCTGGGTTTGGCGGTGCACGCCGCGCATGAGCGCCCAGTAGCCGAGGCGGACGGCGAGGCCGATGCCGACGATGCAGACCGACATCGCGGCCGCCTGCGCGGCGTCGCCCGCATCGTCCATGAGCAGCACCGCGACCGCGGCCAGCTCGGTGCCGGGGGCCACCAGGAAGACCACCGCCGAGAGCGTCACCATCGCGTTCAGGAAGAAGTACATGCTGATGGCCACGATGGACGGCAGGGCCATCGGCACCGTGACCCGCCAGAAGGTCCGGTAGAACGGCACCCCCAGCGAGGCGGAGACGTTCTCGAACTCGGCGTCCATCTGGCGGAGCGCGGTGGTGGCGGTGAGGAAGCCCACCGTGAAGTAGTGGATCACGTTCGAGACGATCAGGATGGCGAGCGTGCCGTAGAGCGCGTTGAGCACGCTGCCCGCCGCGTTGAACGTGAAGATGTAGGCCAGGCCCAGCACCATTCCGGGGATGGAGACCGGGAGCACCGAGAGCAGGTAGAGCGGCCCGCTCGCCACGGTGCGGCACTTCTCGACCAGGTACGCCCCCACGAAGGTGAGCACGGTGCCGACCGCCGCGGTCCACGCGGCCACGTAGACGCTGTTCCAGAGCGGGGCGTACCCGCCCACCGTGTCGAAGCGGTAGTGGCGCAGGGTGGGCGTGAAGTTGTAGGGCCAGCGCGTCACCAGGGAGTAGACGACGATCGCGAGGTACATGCCCACGATGGCACCCGCCACCAGCGCGCAGTAGGCGAAGCAGCCCCAGTCGGCCGCGGGCCGCCGGGCGGGGACGAGCGGCTGGGAGGCGGACGTCACGAGCGCGTAGCGGCGGCGCTGCACCATCCGGTCGACCAGGAAGGCGAGCACCGCCGGGATCAGCAGCACCACCGAGACGGTGGCCCCCATGGTGAAGTTCTGCTGGCCCGAGACCTGGTTGTAGATCTCGGTCGCCATCACCGAGAACTTCCCCCCGATGGCCTTGGGGGCGCCGAAGTCGGTGATCACGAGGGTGAACACCACGAAGCACGCGCTCACGAGCCCGAACTTCACCCCGGGCAGGGTCACGGTCAGGAAGGTCTTGAGCGGCCCCGCCCCGAGGGTGCGGGCCGCGTCGTAGAGGCGCGCGTCGGTGGCCGAGAGCGCGGCCACCAGGATGAGCACCGCGTGGGGGAAGCAGTAGAACACCTCGGCCAGCACGATGCCCTTGGCCCCGTAGATGCCCACGTTGAATCCGGTGGTGCGGGTGACGATGCCGTTGTTGCCGAAGACGTAGATGAAGGCGAGCGCCTGCACCAGCGAGGGCGCGAAGAGCGGCAGCATGGCCACGAGCCGCAGGAGGCTGCGCCCGGGCATCCGGCTGCGGGTCAAGCCGTAGGCGTAGACGAAGGCCAGGGTCACCGTGACGGCCATCGAGACCAGGGAGACGAGGAGGCTGTTGACGATGGACTGGGCGATGGCGGGCGTGCCGAAGTAGCGCCGGTAGTTGGCCCAGCCCACGAAGCTGCCGTCGTTGGCCAGCAGGCTCCGCCAGATCACCTGCAGCAGCGGGTAGAGCACGAAGAGGTACAGCACCGCCGCGAACAGCGCGACCAGCGCGTAGCGGATCAGGTCCTCGACGCCCCGCCGGTGGGCGACCACGCGGTCGGGGATCGCGACCGGCAGGCCACCCGGGAGCGTGGAGGCCACGGCGCTAGATCGCGGCCGGGAAGACCCGGAGCGCGTCGGGGCGGAGCGAGAGCGCCAGCTCCGAGCCCTCCGCGGCACCCAGAGCCGCGAAGGCGGTCGCGGCCACGTCGCACTCGAGCGCGGGAGACCCGTCGGGCAGGGCCAGGCTCAGCCGGGTGAAGGGCCCCAGGAACTGGATCGCGCGGATCCGCGTGAGCAGCCGGTTCTCGGTGCCGTCGGCGGCCGGACCGACCAGGATCTCCTCGGGCCGGATGGCGAGCGTGAGCCGCGTGCCCGCCGCGAGCGGGGCGGCGGACCCATGGCGCATCTCCACCGCGCCCATGCGCGCCCAGCCGGCGCGCTCGCACGCAGTGGCTTCTAGGAAGTTCATCTGGCCGACGAAGCGCGCGACGAAGGGCGACCGCGGCCGCGTGTACACCTCGAACGGGGTGCCCACCTGCTCCACCGCCCCGTGGTTCATCACCACGATGCGGTCGGCCATGGCCAGGGCCTCCTCCTGGTCGTGGGTCACCATGATGGTGGTGACGCCGAGCCGGCGCTGGAGCGCGCGGATCTCGTGCCGCAGGCTCTGCCGCACCCGCGCGTCGAGCGCGGAGAGCGGCTCGTCCAGCAGGAGCAGCGCGGGCGACGGGGCGAGCGCGCGGGCGAGCGCGATGCGCTGCTGCTCGCCGCCCGAGAGCTGGGCCGGGTACTTGGTCTTGTGGGCGGCGAGCCCCACCAGGGCGAGCAGCTCGTCTACTCGACGGCTGATCTCGGCGCGAGGTGCCCCGCGCGTCTCGAGCCCGTAGGCCACGTTGCGGGCCACCGTGAGGTTCGGGAAGAGCGCGTACGACTGGAACACGATGCCGTAGTTGCGCAGGCTGGGCGGCAGGCCGGAGACGTCGCGCCCGGCCATCAGCACCTGCCCCGCGTTCTGCCGCTCGAGCCCCGCGATGATCCGCAGCAGCGTGGTCTTGCCACAGCCGCTCGGCCCCAGGAAGCAGACGAACTCACCCGGAGAGATCGAGAGGCTGACGTCGCGCAGGGCCACGAACTGGCCGAACTTCTTGGCGATGCCCTGCAGCGCGACCGCGGCCGGTCGGGACGGGGCGGGCGCGCTCACGAGGCTCCCGCCCTCGCGGACTCTTCCGCCACGATCCGGAGGAATCCGGCGCCGTAGCGCTCCGCCTTGTGCGCGCCCACCCCGTGCGCCTCTTGAAGCTCCGCCAGGGTCCGTGGGCGCAGCGAGGCGATGTCGCGCAGGGTCCGGTCGCTCGCCACGATGAACGGCGCGAGGCCCTCGGCCCGCGCCACCGCGAGCCGGTGGCGGCGCAGCGCCTCGAAGAGCGTCTGGGCGGTCGCGTCGAGATCGGCGGCCTCGCGGGCGGGCCGGCGCCGCGTCGGCTCGCCGCTCCGACCGCCCGTCGCGCCCGCCGCGCGCCGGGCCGCCGGCGGCAGGAGCAGCCGGGCCGGTCGCTCCCCCTTCATGACCGCCCGCCCCTCGTCGGTCAGGACGACGACCGGCCGGTCCTTGCCGCTGAAGCTCACCCAGCCCGCCGACACGCAGCGGCGGAGCAGCGCGAGCAGCCAGGGCGCGGGGTGCTCCTTGAGGTTGCCGAAGGTCGGGACCCGGGTGAGGCCGCCCCGCTCGAGCCGCTCGTCCGGCTCGCCGTGGATGAGCTTGATCACGGTCTGCAGCCCGAAGCGGCCGTGGACGCGGGCCACCCCCGAGAGCGCCTTGCGCACGATCAGGGTCACCCGCTCCGGGTCACCCACCTCGCCCTCGGCCTCGAGGCCCCGGCAGACGTCGCAGCGGCCGCAGCCCGCGAGCGTCTCGGCCTCGTCGCCGAAATAGCGAAGAATTGCATCGTGACGGCAGCTTCCCCCCTCGACCCAGCGAATCAGCTCGAGGAACATTCCCCACTTGTGCTCGACCACTGCCGGGTCGGGCACGCTCCCCTCGGCCCCTCGCTCGAGCAGCGCCCGGCGCAGCGCCAGGTCGCCCGCGCCGACCAGCAGCAGGCCCAGGGCCGGCGCCCCGTCACGGCCCGCCCGGCCGACCTCCTGGTAGTAGGCCTCGATCGAGCCGGGGGGCGCCAGGTGGATGACGGCGCGTACGTCGGGTCGGTCGATGCCCACGCCGAAGGCGTTGGTCGCGACCACCACCTCGATCCGGCCCTCGGCGAAGCCCCGCTGGGCGATCTCGCGCGTCCGACCGTCGAGCCCGGCGTGATAGGCGGTCGCCCGCCAGCCTTGCGCGCCGAGCCGCTCCGTCTCCTCTTCCGCCCGCTTCCGCGTGGGCGCGTAGACGATGGCGGTGCCGCGGCCCTGCCCGGGCCCCCCGAGCGCCTCGGCC
>DATFAJ010000008.1:0-5461 GCA_035254745.1 Candidatus Methylomirabilota bacterium
GGTGGGAGCCGCGGTGCTCTACACGCTGCTCGGCGGCTACCGCCCGGTGTTCTGGTCCCTGGCCGGCGCGCTGGTGGTGGTGGGCGCGATCGTGGCCGTGAGTGGCGGGCGCGGGGTGCGGGTGGAGGAGATCGTCGGCCGCGTGTAGACCGCGGGTCCCCTCGCGGTTTGTGGGTTACGATAGGTCCCTATGCTCGCGGGCTGGGGCCGGTTCGTCCATCGCTTCCGATTCGCGGTCATCACCCTCTCGCTCGCGAGCCTGGCCCCGTCGCTCTGGCTCATCGCCCACGGCGGCCGGCTCGCGACCACCGACGTCCCGACCACCACCGAGTCGGGGCGTGCGCTCGACCTGATCGGGCGCGAGCTGCCCGGCCGCCCGCCGTCCTTCAGCTTCATCTTCAGCAGCCCCACCCGGTCCGCGAAGGACCCCGCGTTCCGGCGGGAGGTCGAGGCCGCCCTCGCGCCGCTCCGGAGCGACGAGCGGGTGGCCCGGGTGGTGACCGCCTACGACCCGCCGGTCTACGACGCCTCGGTGCCGGCGGCCGAGATGATCTCGCGGGACGGCCGGCGCGCGCTCGCGGTGGTGGAGCTGAAGGGGGAGTCGGCCGCGTTCTCGTCGCTCGAGTTCTCGGTGCTGCCGCCCGACGTGTACCCGTCGCTGCGGGCCAAGGTGAAGACGGAGACGCTCGAGATGCTGCCGGTCGGCAACATCCCGCTCAACCACGACTTCACCGAGGTGACCCGCACCGACCTGCAGCGCGCCGAGCTGGTGATCCTGCCCCTGGTCGTGATCCTCCTGCTGCTCGTGTTCGGCTCGGTGGTGGCCGCGCTCCTGCCGCTCCTGGTCGGCGCGCTCTCGATGGCGGGCGCCATCGCGGGCACGCTGCTCATGGCCCGCTACACGTCGGTGTCGGTCTACGCCCCGAACATCGTGACCATGATCGGCCTCGGGGTCGCGATCGACTACTCGCTCTTCATCGTGAGCCGCTTTCGCGAGGAGATCCGCGTCCACCCCACGCCGGAGGCCCTCGCGCACACCATGGCCACCGCGGGCCGGGCCATCCTCTTCTCCGGGCTCACGGTGGCCATCGGGCTCCTCGGCATGGTCTTCCTCGGGCTCGGCAACATCGGCTCGATCGGCTGGGCCGGCACCGTGGTGGTGTCGCTGGCGGTGGTCTACGCGCTGACCCTGCTACCGGCGCTGCTCGCGGTTCTGGGTCCCCGCGTGAACTCGCTGCGCCTGCCGCTCGTCCACCCGGAGCGCTCGCGGGCCGGGCGCGGGCTCTGGCACACGGTGGCGGTCACGGTGATGACGCATCCGTGGGCGGTGTTCCTCTCGGTCTCCGCGCTGCTCCTGGTCCTGGGCCTGCCGTTCCTGCACCTGCGGGTGGGCTCGGGCGACGTCAACGCGCTGCCGCCGGAGGCGGTCTCCCGCCGCGGCGACGAGGTGCTCCGCGAGCACTTCCCGGGCGGCGACAGCAACCGCGTCCTGGTGGTCGTGCGCTATCCGGACGGCTCGCCGCTCACCGCGGAGCGGGTCGGTGGCCTCTACGACCTGAGCCGATGGCTTGCCAAGCGGCCTCACGTGGGCCGTGTCGAGAGCCTGGTCGACCTCGACCCGAGCGTGACCCGCGAGCAGTACCAGCAGCTCGCCACCGCCCCCGCCGCGATGCGGCCGCCGGCGGTGCAGCAGGTGGTGCGCCAGACCGTCGGGGGCCGGCTCGCCCTGCTCGTGGTCGCCACCCCGCTCAAGCCGTCGAGCGAGGAGGCGCGCGCGCTGGTCCAGGAGATCCGGGCCTCCCATCCCGCGGTGGGCGGCGAGGTGCTGGTGACCGGCCAGACCGCGTTCGACCTCGACATCATCCACCTGGTCACCCGGCACGCGCCGCTCACGGTGGGGCTGGTCATGCTCGCCACGTACGTGGTGCTGTTCCTGCTGCTGGGCTCGGTCCTGCTGCCGCTCAAGGCGGTGGTCATGAACCTGCTGTCGATCAGCGCCTCCTACGGGGCGCTGGTGTGGATCTTCCAGGAGGGGCACCTCTCGGGCTGGCTCCACTTCACGCCCGGCCCCATCCAGACCGCGACGCCGCTCATCATGTTCTGCTTCGTCTTCGGGCTCTCGATGGACTACGAGGTCCTGCTGCTGAGCCGGGTCCGGGAAGAGTACGAGCGCGGCGGCGACACCGCCCACGCGGTGGCCGAGGCCCTCGAGTCGACCGGCCGGCTCATCACCGGCGCGGCCGCGATCATGGCCGCGGTGTTCTTCGGATTCGCCACCGCGCGCTCGGTGATCATCCAGGCGGTGGGCATCGGCATCGGGCTGGCGGTGGTGATCGACGCCACCATCGTGCGCGCGCTCCTGGTCCCGGCCACCATGCGCCTGATGGGGCGGTGGAACTGGTGGGCGCCCGCGCCCTTGGCGGCGCTCTACCGCCGCCTGGGGCTGGCCGAGCGCAGCGCCAATGCCGAAGTCGTCCCCCGCTAGCCCGCCGCCTCCACTGATCCGGTATCACCCCGAGGGCCCGGTCACCACCGAGTACCGGGTGGGGCTCTGCGCCTGGCAGGACAAGTCCATGGTGCAGGAGGGGTCGTTCTATCCCATCAAGAGCATGAAGGCGGAGGAGCGGCTCTGGTGGTACAGCCGCTTCTTCGACTGCGTCGAGGTCAACTCCACGTTCTACGCGCCGCTCTCCGCCCAGAACGCGATGCTCTGGGCCCGGCGCACGCCGCCGGGCTTCCTGTTCAGCGTGAAGGCCTACGCGCTGCTCACCGGGCACCACCTGGACGCCGCGCGACTGCCGCCTCCGCTGCTCGGCATGCTGCCCGCGCGCGCCCGCCCCGACGAGCGCGGCCGCCTCGACAACGCGGTCTTCGGCGAGGAGGCGCGGGAGTGGGTCTTCGCCGCGTTCCGCGAGGCGCTCCGGCCGCTCGCCGACGCGGGCAAGCTCGGCTACGTGCTGTTCCAGATGGCGCCCTGGGTGAAGTACGGGGAGCGGGCGATCGAGTACCTGGCGGGCCTCCCCGCACGGCTGCCCGGCGTGACCATCGCGGTGGAGTTCCGCGACGCCTCCTGGCTGCCCCGCCACACCGAGGAGACCCTGGCGCTGCTCAGCGAGCGGGGCCTCACCTACGTCTCGGTGGACGCCCCGCGCACCCCCGCCGCGGTCGACACCACGGTCGCCCTCACCTCGCCGACCGCGATCCTGCGCCTGCACGGGCGGAACCGGGAGGGCTTCATGAAGCAGCTCCGCGGGCAGGAGCCGAGCGTGGCCGAGAAGTACGGCTATCTCTACAACCGGGAGGAGCTGGCCGGGATCGTGGCGCGGGGTCGGGCCCTGGAGGGGCAGGCGCGGCGCGTCTTCTTCAAGCTCAACAACAACGTCGGGGACGCACCGGCCCTCAACGGCGAGGACATCAAGGAGCTCCTGGGACAGGAGAGCCCCGACCGGGCCACGGTGGAGCAGGAGTGGCGAAGCCGGCGCCGAGCGCGGCCGGAGGTGCCCTGAATCGGCCGGAATCCGCGTGCTAGAATGACGCATCTAAACCGGGCGGAGGAGCGCGTAGGGTGCCGATCTACGAGTACGAGTGCGGGGGCTGCCGACGTCGGCTCAGCCTGCTCATCCGCACGCGGGAGGCGGCCGAGGCGCCGCGATGTCCGCGATGTGGCAGCGCCGAGCTCTCGCGCCTGATGTCCCGTTTCGCCACCGTGAAGTCCGAAGACGCCCGCCTCGACTCCCTTTCCGATCCCTCCAGCTTCGGTGACCTCGACGAGAACGACCCCCGCAGCGTGGCCCAGTTCGTCAAGAAGATGGGCTCCGAGATGGGGGAGGACCTGGGCCCGGACCTCGACGCGGCCATGGACGAGGCGATGACCGAGGGCGAGACCGGGAGCGACGGCGAGGGGAGCCTCATGGACGCGGCGGGCGGCGGCGACGACGCGGGAGACCTCTGAGCCGTGAAGATCGAGGTCCATCCGGATCTCCACGCCCTCGACGAGGTCCGATGGAACGGCCTCCTCGACCGGGCCCGGCTGCCGTCGGTGTTCCTGACCTGGCAGTGGCAGACCGCGTGGGTCGAGGCCTTCGCGACGGACCGCCCGAAGCAGATCCTGGCCGTCATCGACGGCGCCGGCGAGCTGGCGGGGCTGCTGCCGCTCTACGAGGACGCGCCCGGTCGGCAGCGCATCGTCGGAGGGGTGGACGTCTCGGACTACCTCGACCTCATCGCCCCGGACGGCCGCGAGGAGGAGGTCTGGGCCGCGCTGCTCCAGCACTGCGCGACCCAGCCCGCGGAGTGGGACCTCCACGGCATCCGCGCGGCCTCGGCGACCGCGACGCTGGTGCCCGCGCTCGCGCCCGCGCGCGGGCTCACGCCCAGCGTGGAGCGCGAGGATCGGTGCCCGGTGCTGGCGCTGCCCAAGACCTGGGACGAGTATCTCGCGCGCCTGTCCGGCAAGGATCGGCACGAGCTCCGGCGCAAGATCCGGCGGCTCGAGCGCGAGCTGCCCGGCGCGACCACCCACTCGCACGCCGCGGTCGACGGATGGGACGAGGCCATGACGCGCTTCCTCACGCTGCACCGGCTGTCCAAGGTGGGCAAGGCGCGGTTCATGGACGAGCGGATGGAGCGCTTCTTCCGCTCCGCGACGCGCCGGCTGGCCGCGGCGGGCTGGGCGCGGCTGTGGTTCCTCGAGTTCGAGGGCGCCGCGGTGGCCGCGTTCCTCTGCCTCGAGCACGGGGGCAGCGTCGGCCTCTACAACTCGGGCTTCGACCCCGCGCGGGCCGTGCTCGCCCCCGGCATCGTGCTCCTGGCCCACGTCATCCGCGACGCCATCGACCGCGGCTTCCCCGTCTTCGACTTCCTGCGGGGTGAGGAGCCCTACAAGTACGGCTTCGGGCCTGCCCCGGAGGACGTGCTGAACGTGCGCGTGACACGGTGAACCTCTCGGTCGCGATGCTCTCGGTGCACACCTGTCCCCTCGCCGCGCTGGGCGGCAAGGAGACGGGCGGGATGAACGTCTACGTGCGGCAGGTCGCGCGCGAGCTCGGCGGCATGGGGCTCCACGTCGACGTCTTCACCCGGTCGCAGAACCCGACGATCCCGCGCGTGGTCGAGCTCGGGCCCGGCGCCCGCGTCGTGCACCTGCCCGCGGGCCCCGAGGCGCCGATGCCGCGTGAGGCGGTGCACGCGCACCTCGACCAGTTCGCGGCCGGTGTGGAGGACTTCGCGCGCACGAGCGGCATCGCCTACGACCTGATCCACTCGCACTACTGGCTGTCCGGGGTGGCCGGGCTCCGACTGCGGGAGAAGTGGGGCGCCCCGCTGGTGCAGATGTTCCACACCCTGGGGCGGCTCAAGAACACGGTGGCCCAGAGCCCGGCCGAGCTCGAGCCCACGCTGCGCCTCGACGAGGAGACGCGCATCGTGGCCGAGGCGGACCGCGTGGTGGCGGCCAACGTGG
>DATFAJ010000009.1:0-2410 GCA_035254745.1 Candidatus Methylomirabilota bacterium
AGCGCTGCAAGGATCAGTTCGACCGCCTCTACGCCGAGGGGGCGAAGAACCCGCGGGTGATGGCGCTCGCGGTGCATCCGTACATCTCGGGCGTCCCGCACCGCATCAAGTACTTCGAGGCGGTGTACGACTACATGCGGAAGAAGCCCGGCGTATGGATGACCACCGGCGAGGAGATCTACGAGTGGTACAAGCAGTCGCGCCGGTGATCGCGCGGCGGCGGACGACTGCCGGTCTGCTCGCGCTCGGCCTGCTCGCCGCGGCCCTGCCCGGCGGCGCGGCGGCGCAGGGCGGGCCCAAGCTCAAGGTACCGCCCGGCTTCACCATCGACGTGTTCGCCGACAAGGTGGGCAGCGTCCGCTTCATGGCCGTCGACCCCGCGGGCACGCTGCTGGTGTCCGATTCCTCCGCCGGCCGCGTGCTGGCCCTGCCGGACAAGAACGGAGACGGCCGAGCCGACGGCGTGCAGACCGTGGTGACCGGGCTCGACCAGCCGCACGGCCTGGCCTTCCGCGAGGGCGCGCTCTACGTCGCGGAGACCTCTCGCGTGCAGCGCTTCGCCTACAACCCCGCCACCATGAAGGCCACGCAGCCCACCCTGCTGACGCGCCTGCCCTCGGGCGGCGGGCACTGGACGCGCACCGTGGTCTTCGGGCCCGACGGGCTCATGTACGTCTCGGTGGGCTCGTCCTGCAACGTCTGCCGCGAGAGCGACCCACGCCGCGCGGCGGTGCTGCGGTTCAACGCGGACGGCTCCGGCGAGCAGATCTTCGCCTCCGGGATGCGCAACGCGGTGGGCCTGGCCTTCCACCCGACGAGCGGCGCGCTCTGGGCCACCGTGAACGAGCGCGACTGGCGCGGCGACGACGTGCCGCCCGACTACGTGACCGAGGTGCGCGAGGGCACCTTCCACGGGTGGCCCGACTGCATGGTGGTGCGCGGCCGCGTGATCGTCGACACCGCCTTCGCGAAGGGCGCCACGTGCGACAAGGTGACGCCGCCGACCGTGGAGCTCCAGGCGCACTCCGCGCCGATCGGGCTCGCGTTCTACACCGGGACGCAGTTCCCGGAGGACTACCGCGGCAGCCTCTTCGTGGCCTACCGCGGCTCGTGGAACCGCACGCTGCCCACCGGCTACAAGATCGTGCGCATCCCCTTTCGCGACGGCCAGCCCGCGGGCGCGCCGGAGGACTTCGCCACCGGCTGGCTCGAGGGCACCTCGTCGTGGGGCCGTCCGGTCGACCTGGTGGTGGGGCGCGACGGGGCGCTCTATCTCTCCGACCAGGGCGCGGGCCGCATCTACCGCATCGTCTACCGGCCCTGACCCAGCGAGATCGTTCATGACCCACATCGATCTGTCGCCGCCCCCGCACGCCCGAGGCGCGGCGGCGCCCGGCGCGAACCTCCGCTGGGCCATGCTGCTCGTGATCTTTCTCACCCGCACGTCGATGGGCTTCCAGTTCCAGTCGATCGCCGCGCTCACCTCGTTCCTGGTGCCCGCCTTCGCCCTGAGCTACGCGGAGGTGGGCCTGCTCATGGGCCTCTTCATGCTGCCGGGCGTGGTCATCGCGGTGCCGGGCGGCCTGCTCGGCCAGCGCTTCGGCAGCCTGCGCGTGGTGCTGGCGGGGCTCGGGCTCATGATCGTGGGCGGCATGATCGTGTCCTACAGCGCGGGGCTTCACACCGCGGCCTTCGGCCGCGCCATCGGCGGCGTGGGCGGCGTGCTGGTGAACATCATGCTGGCGCGCATGGTGGCCGACTGGTTCCGCGAGCGCGAGCTGCAGACCGCGATGGGCCTGATGCTCTCGGCGTGGCCCTTCGGCATGGCGCTCGCGCTCGTCATCCTGGGCCCGCTCGCCGCGGCCACCTCGTGGCGCATCGCGGAGTACGTCACGGTCGCCGCCGCGGGCCTGGCGCTGGCCCTGATCGCTCTCGCCTACAGGGACGCGCCCGCCGAGCGGGGCGCCCCGGCCGCGAGCGTCAACGAGCCCGCGCGGTTCCACCTGGGCGTGCCGGGGCGCGTGTGGGCCCTGGCGGTCAGCGCCGGCATCGGCTGGGCGGTGCTGAACGCCAGCGTGATCGTGGTGGCGAGCTTCGCGCCCAGCTTCCTCATGTCGCGCGGGGCGTCGGTGGCCGAGGCCGGCGGCATCACCGGGCTGGCGCTCTGGATCAGCATCCTGTCGGTGCCGCTGGGCGGCCTGGTGGCGGACCGGCTCAAGCGGCCTCGCCTGCTGGTCGTGGCGGGCTGCGTGGCCACCGCCATCACCATCGCGTGCGCGGCGCGTGCGCCCTGGCCCGCGCTCTGGCTGGTGGCGAGCGGCATCCTGCTCGGCCTGCCGCCCGGCATCATGATGGCGCTGCTGCCGCGCGCGGTGCGGCCCGAGCACCTGGCCACCGCGCTCGGCGTGTT
>DATFAJ010000010.1:0-6988 GCA_035254745.1 Candidatus Methylomirabilota bacterium
GATACCCCATCTCCTTCGAGGATCATGCCGGTCACGTCTCGGACGTAGTCGTCGTCGTCGACGACGAGCACGCGACCAGCTCTCACCGGGACCACGGGGCTCAAGGCTCTCCTCCGAACGTGGCGAACTTACTGACCGTCGCGGTAACGGTGCAACGCGAGTGCCGAGAGCGTGGGCCCGCCCAAGGTATTGATAACATGGGTTCCCGAGACGCCGGCGACGGTCGGCCCTGACGGTCTTGGGCAGACTGGCCGGACCGGCTGACATCGGCCGGCGGCTGGCGATCGTGCACCGTTCCGACCATGTAGGTCTTGCCTGCCGGCGGCGCCTCGCCGGCGAGCGGCGCGGCAGGAGGCCGCCAGTGACAGCGGCGAGGAAGGCTCGGCGCTCCGCTACTCGATCACCTGATCCGCTCGGAGTAAGAGCGATTGCGGGATCGTCAGGCCGAGCGTCTTGGCGGTCTTGAGGTTGACGACGAGTTCGAACTCCGCGGGCTGCTCGACGGGCAGGTCGGCCGGTCTGGCGCCGTTGAGGATTCGATCCACATAGGCGGCGGCTCGACGCGCTTGATCGGATACACGGGGTCCATACGCGATCAAACCGCCAGAGCGGACAAATTCGCCGAAGCCGTATACCGCCGGCAGCCGAGTCTGCGCCGCCAGTCGTACAACGTTCTCGCGATACCGAAGTGTAAGGGGATCCACCAGCACGATCAGCCCACCGACGTGCATCTTCGACATGGCGTTGAAAGCGCCGTCGAGCTCCTTCACGCTGCGCACTTCGAGAATGTGAAGCGTGAGCTTCAGGGTGGCCGCCGCCGTCCGTAGCTCTCTCACCCGCGGGGCCAGGCCCGGGCTGTCAGGGTTCCCCAGCACGGCGACCTGGGTGGCGGTCGACACCACCTCCTTCAAGAGTTCCGCCCATTTCCCGGCCAACCCATCCTCGGTTCCGAGCGCCACTCCGGTGATGTTTCCACCGGGATGTCCCAAGCTGGCTACGACGCCGGTTCCCGCCGGATCGGCTACGCCCCAGAAGACCACGGGCACCGAGCTCGTCATCTTCTTCGCGACGGCGGCACCGGGGGTCGACGCCACGACGAGCACATCCACCTTGAGCCGAATCAGGTCGGCAATGAGCTCGGGGAAGCGGTCGGGCCGTCCATCCGCCCATCGGTCCTCGATGAAGATCGTCTGCCCCTCGATGTACCGCAGGTCGCGGAGCCCCTGTCGGAAGGCGTCGAGAAAGTGCTGATTCGCCGAGCGTGAACCGGCCTCGACGAAGCCTACCCTCGGTGCCTTCGTCCCCGGTTGTGCCTCGGCGGCGACCGGCGCGGCGAGGAGGCCGCCGGCGACCATCGTCAGAAATGCCCGTCGTTCCATCATCGTGTCATTTCCGGACTGGGCGGCAGTCTAGCAGACCTTCGGGGGTGGAGAAGACGACGCTCGGCAGGGGTCGAAGTCGTTGGAAAATTGGTAGGCGGGGGGAGGATTGAACTCCCGACCCCGGCCTTGTAAGGGCCGTGCTCTCCCAGCTGAGCTACCCGCCTACGTGAGGAAGACCTGAGGCTTACCTTGACGAGTCTATCGTAGGCGAATTGATCGCGCCTCGAATTGTGCCGCGCCCGCTCGGCTCACGAGGGCGAGAAGCGGATCGGGCCGATGAGCGACTCCGCGTGCGAGTGCGTGTCGTTGGAGTCGATGGAGAGCGTGACCGCGCCGGGATCGGGCGGCTCCTCGCCGAAGATGGCGCGGTAGTCCGCGCGGACGTCGCGGCGCTCCTCGAGCCAGCGCCCGAGCTCGGCCGAGCCCGAACGCAGGATGATGTAGGTGACGGTGCCGGTCTTCTCGCTCCGGAACGTGCTGCCGGCCGGCGCGGTGGTGTCCCACGCGTAGCCGATGATGCGCGAGCGCAGCAGCGCGGGCGGCCGCGGCCAGGTCACGTAGACCTGCGCGGCCTGGTCCGCGGTCTCCCGGTGGCGCGCGTCGCCGCCGGTGGGTATCGCGACCACCTTCCAGCGCCAGCGCAGGATCGGCGTGCGCGCCAGCGACACGCTCCCGCGCAGGTCGCGGGTGATGGTGGCGCGGTCGTTCCGGCTCTCGAGGTGCAGGACGCGCTGGCCGTCCTCGACCACGATGCCGAGCGCGAACGCCGAGACCTTGCCCCACGTCTGGCCCTCCCATCCCGGCGGGACACCGAGCTGGCCCAGCGTGCCGGCGCGCCAGTCCTCGACCACGACGTCCGCGCTCGTCGGCGAAGCCGCCGGCTGGGCCGTCGGCGCGCCCGCGGCCCCGACGAGCACGCAGAGCAGGGCCGCCGCCGCGAGCGTGGACACCACCGGCCGATCCCCCATCGATCCTCCTCCTGGCCTACATGCGAGCAAGCGGCGTGCCGGGCCGCTCCTGGTCAGACGGTAGAGAGTACGTGGAATTCTTTACCCGGAGACGACTCGCGCTCGGGAGAGCTCATGAGATTACGGCCGTCACGCCTGAGAGCACGCCCGGCACACGGCTTGCTCCCGTTGATCCGGGAGACCCCCGGAGACCCGACAGTGGACCATCGACGACTCGATGACGAGCGCACCCCGGACGACTATGCCGGCGATCAGCCGCAGGGCCCGGGCCCGGACGACGACGATCGGATCCGCCGCGGGCCGGGCCCGGCCCGTGACGCCGAGCGTCGAGGCGGAGCCCGCCGCGGCTACTTCCGGTGGCCGCTCGAGAGCGCGGCGACCACGCCGAGGCCGATGTAGAGCCCGCCGGTGATCCATCGCTCGCCGGCGAGGAAGCGCGGCTGGCCGCGCAGCCACCGGGCCGCGGAGCCGGCGGTGAGAGCGTAGAGCGAGTCGGTGATCGCGCCGAGCAGCACGAACACCACGCCGAGCGCGACGATCTGCCCGCCGACGTGACCCCGGCTCTCGGTGACGAACTGGGGCAGGAAGGCGAGGAAGAAGAGGCCGGTCTTCGGGTTCAGCACGTTGACGATGACGCCGTCGAGGAACGCGCGGCGCAGCGCCTTGGGCTCCCCCGCCGCCGGGGCGACGATGCTCGAGCGATCGCGCAGCCGGCGCACCCCGATGTAGATCAGGTAGGCCGCCCCGAGGTACTTCACCACCCCGAACGCGGTGGCGGACGCGGCGAGCAGCGCGGAGAGGCCGACCGCGGCCGCGAGGATGTGGGCCAGCGTGCCCACGTGCACGCCCAGCACCGAGACGAGCCCGGCCCGCCGGCCCTGGTCGATGCTCCGCGTGACGATGTAGAGGACCGCCGGCCCCGGGGTCAGGAGCAGCACCAGGGCCGCGATCGCGAACAATCCCAGGCTCGACCACTCCGGCAGAACCAGCATCCCTCGCCTCTCTCTCCGGGCCGACCGGTCATCCGCCGGCCCGCGTCCCGGACATCATAGACCAGGCCGGACGTCGAGCCCTAAGCTCCCTCCGAACCGCGAGGTCGAGCCGAGGTCGCCGCGATGACCTCGATCAGCCGGTCGGGCCCGATCGGCTTCGTGAGGTACGCGTCGAACCCGGCCTCCAGGCCGCGCTGACGCGCCTCCGACTGTCCGTAGCCGGTCACCGCGATGAGGTACATCTCGCTCCGGCCGGAAGCACGGATACGCCGGGCCAGCTCGTATCCGTCCAGGCCGGGCAGGCCGACGTCGACCACCGCGACGTCGGGGCCGAGGGCGAGGGCGCGCTCGAGCCCGGTCGCGCCGTCGGCCGCGTCGTACACCTCGTGCCCGGCCCGCTCCAGCAGGTACCGCAGCATCTCGCGGGCATCGTCGCTGTCCTCGACGATGAGCACCCGGCGCCGGACCGCCGCGCTCGTGACCGCGGGAAGCGCCGCGGCCGCCTCGACCGCCGGCGCGGTCAGCGGGAAGCGCACCGTGAACACGCTCCCGAGCCCGAGACCACCGCTCGCGGCCTCGATGCGCCCCCCGTGCAGATCGACGAGCCGGCGCACGAGGGTCAACCCGATGCCCAGGCCGGCTCGAGGGCGGTGCAGCTCCGTCTCCCCCTGCACGAAGAGATCGAAGATCCGCGGCAAGAGGTCCGGCGGGATGCCCATCCCCGTATCCTCCACCCGCAGGACGGCCTCGCCGCCCGCGGCCGACACCTCGACGACGATCCGTCCGTCCGGTGACGTGAACTTCAAGGCGTTGCCCAGCAGGTTGCTCACGATCTGCTCGAGCCGGGTCTCGTCGGCCTGGATCCACACCGGCTCCGCGGCCCGGCATTCGATGCGCGCCGACGAATCCTCGCTCGCGACCGCGGTCACCCCGCGGCGGACGACGGCGGCCAGGTCGACCGGCACCCGGGCGAGCGCGATCTTGCCGGTGGTGAGCCGGCCGACGTCCAGCAGATCGTCCACCAGGCGCACGAGAGAGCCCATCTGGCGGCTGATGATCTCCCGGGCCCGCACGCCGCGGTCGGCGGCCAGGCCGCACAGATCCACCACCCGCAGCGCGGCGGTGATCGCCCCGAGGGGGTTGCGCAGCTCGTGGCCGAGCATGGCCAGGAACTCGTCCTTGGCCCGGTTCGCCTGCTCGGCCTCGGCCCGCGCGGCCCTCTCCGCGGCCAGCGCCTGCGCGCGCGCGGCCTCGAGCTGCCGCCGATCGCCGATGTCACGGGCGATCTTGGAGGCGCCGATGATCTCGCCGGCCGCGCCCCGCACCGGCGAGACGGTCAGGGAGATCTCGACCCGCCGGCCATCCTTGGCGACCCGTATCGTGTCGAAGTGATCGGTCTTCTGGCCACGGCGAATCCGGGCCAGCACCTCCTCCTCCTCGCCGTGGAGCTCGGGCGGAATGATCAGCGTGATGTGTCGACCGATCGCCTCGGCCGCCGAGTAGCCGAACATGCGCTCCGCGGCTGGGTTCCACGACGTGACGATGCCGTCGAGGGTCTTGCTGATGATGGCGTCGTCCGACGAATCGACGACCGCCGCGAGCCGGCGGGCGCTCACGTCCTCTCGCTGCTGGGCGGCGAGCAGCTCGTCCTTGGCGTGGCTGGCGGCCTCGGCCTCGGCCCGGGCCGCGCGCTCGGCCTCGAGCCGCTTCTCGCGCGCGGCGTGCGCCGAGACGAGGGCGTCCACGACCTCGCTCACCTCCGCGAGTCCCGTCGGCTGGATCGGGGGCCGCTCACCGCGGCCGACCGCCTGGGCCGCGAGCCGAAGCGCCTCGACCGGTCGACTCACGCTGCGCGCGGCCAGGAAGGAGGCGAGTAGCCCGAGCCCGAGGGACAGGGCGAGCCCCAGGCCCACGGTCAGGTACGACCGCTGCACCGGACCGTCGATCGTCCCCCGGGGAACCCCCATCGAGACCGACCATCCGGTCGCGGGCGAGCGGCTGAAGGCGGCGTAGGTCTCCTGCCCCTCGAGGGTGCGGGATGGACCGGCCCCTTCCGAGCCGCGGGCCATCAGCGCCAGCAGTGCCTCCGAAGGGGGCTTCCCCAGCCATTGCGGGTGCTCGCGGGAGCGCGCGACGTGATTGCCGCGCGCGTCGAGGATCGACACGACGGCGTCCGGGGGCACCCGCTGCTGGTGGATCACCCCGCGGATGCTCTCGGGGTCGACCACTCCGGTCAGGACGTAGCGCAGCTCGCTTCCCTGCAGCACCGGCACGTCGATCGCGAAGGTGGGCGTGCGGATGATGCGGCCGTACGGGACGAGCGGGCTGATCGTCGGCCGCCGCTCGCGCACCACCGGCAAGAACGTGTCCGGCCACGCCGGCTTGTCGGGCAGCGGCGCCCCGTATGGACGGAGGATATTGACGAGCTGCTTCCCGGCGGGGTCGGCGAGGACGATGTTGGCCCAGGACGGATCCTGGGCCTTGGCGCGGCTGACCGTGTCGTGGAAGCCCGCCAGGTCTCCACGCCGCAGCGCGCCCGACGCCGCGAGGGCGCGCAGGACCGCGGTCAGCCGAGCGAGCTCGGTATCGACCGCCCCGACCATGGCCCGCATCGTCTCGGTCATCGCCCGCAGCTGGTCGCTGCGCTGCTGGCGGGCGCTCAGGGCCAGGTTGACCCCGGAGAGCGCCACGATCGGAGCCAGGGCCACCAGGACCACGGCGAGCAGGCGGCGCTGGAGCGTGCCGAAGAGGAGCATCGGGAGGGCTCAGCCCCCTCCCGGCCCCGGCCACCTTGTGCGCATCGGCCACTTCGGCACGAGCGACCTCAGCAGCAGCCGCCGCGGATCGGGCCACCCGCGGGCAGCGCGCGGTCGGGCTCCCAGCCCCACGCGCGCGGTCCCCAGTCCGGCGTGAACACGCGCCCCTTCTTGACGGTCACGAACGGGACCACCGCGCGGTCCACCCGCAGACTCGCACCCAGGACGTCGTAGACCATCCAGTCGCCCGGCCGGACGTCGAGCACCGAGATGTCGGCCTGCCGGCCCACCGCCAGGCTGCCCAGCCGGTCCGCGACGCCGGCCGCCTGTGCCGGGTTCGCGGTGCACATGGTCACCACCTGCGACAGCGTGAAGCCGAGGCCGAGGAAGCGCGTCATCATCTCGGTCATGCTGTGGACGGTCATGATGCGGCCGGGCACGGTGAGATCGGTGCTGATGCAGTGCGGGAGCACGCCCTGCTCGATCACGCGACGGCCCACGTCGAAGCTGAAGTTCATGCGCCCGTGCGCGGTGTCGAACCACACGCCGCGGTCGGCGGCCTCGCGCACCTCGGGGACCAGCTTGCCGTTGCCGTCCAGCACGCCGCCCGGGTTGGCGGTGAAGTAGTGGGTGAGGATGTCCCGCGGCTCGAGCAGCGGCAGCAGCGAGCGGATCACCTTCGGGTCGTAGCGCTTCTCGGTGTCGCCGATGTGGACCATCAGCGTGATGCCGCTCTCCCGCGCGGCGCGCCGGGCGAGCTTCGGCATCTCCATGCCCATGATCTCGAGCGCGGGCGACACCATGCGGGCCTTGATGCCGCGGATCAGCCCCTTGTGCTCGCCGGCCACGCGCAGGGTGTCGTCGAGGTTGATGCTCCGCTCCGAGATGAT
>DATFAJ010000011.1:0-2557 GCA_035254745.1 Candidatus Methylomirabilota bacterium
GGGCGTGGAGGGCGGCCCACCGGTCATGCTCCTCAACCACCTGAGCCAGAAGTTCTGGGTGGGCGGCTCGATCGCCGACCTGGTGCTGAACCTGCGGGACTCGGCCCTCGACTGGAGCCGCGCGCACCGTGGCATCGAGCGGAACGCGCTCCTGCCGATCCCGGTCCCGCGCCCCCGCGCGCGTGAGACCCGCGCAGCGGCGCGCCACGCGCTCGGGCTCCCGGCGGACGCGATCGTGCTGCTGACCGTCGGCCACGCCTACAAGTATCGCGCGCTGCCGGGACTCGACTTCCTCGAGGCGGCCGCCGCCATTCTCCGCGCCCGCCCTCGCACGCATCTGCTCGCGGTCGGGCCGCGCGAGGACGCCGGCTGGCGCGCCCTGCGCGAGGCGACTGGCCAGCGTGCGCGCGCCACCGGCCCCCGGCACGACCTCGCCCTCTTCCACGCCGCGGCCGACGTCTATCTCGAGGGGTTCCCGATCGGCTCGCCGACCGCGTTCCTCGAGGCGGGTCTCCGGGGCCTGCCATGCGTCCGGGCCCCGGCCGACGCGCCCCCTCCGTTTGTGATCGACGGCATCGCGGTTCGCGGCCTCGAGCAGCCCCCCGACGTGGCCGGCTACGTGAGCACCGCCGTCGCCCTCGTCGACGACCTCCGTCGGCGCGCGTCCGAGGGCGCGGCGCTGGCCCGGGCCATCGAGACCCACCACACCGAGAGTGGCTGGGCCAGCCACCTGATGGCCGCCGAGCGCGCGCTGCCGGATCGCCATCGTCTCCATCCGCCGGTCAGCGCGGGCCGGTTGCCCGCGCCCATCCGGGACTTCTCGGTCGCGCTCTCCACGCGGCACCACGCCGACGATACGCTGACCTTCACGCTGCGCGCAGCGCTCGAGCTCGATCTGCGCCCGCGTCCTGACGCGCCCCTGCTCCGGAGCCTGGCGGGCCAGGGTCTCGGCCGCGATCCGCGGATGTTCCTGCGGAGACCGTTGCTCGCGGCGCTCGCCGCATCCCTCGCCGGGCCCGCCCTCGTCGACCCGGCCCGGCGCGCCCGCCGCCGGCTGATCCCGGTACCCCGAGGCGACCGCCAGGCCTGATCGGGCCGACCACGGCCCCGACCGGTCTCGAACGTGCGCGCGACGCCGCGTATCGGTGGCCGCGGACCCGGCGGTCTACCACCTCGCACGCCACCCCTGTGAGACCATCCGATGATGGAGGGGCAGCCGCGGGCGGTGGCAACGGGCAGATCGATGGAAGCCGCGGTGATCGGCGCGGGTATCGGCGGCCTGACGGCGGCCCTCGCCCTGGCGCGGGCCGGGCTCCGGGTGCGCGTGTTCGAGCAGGCGCCCGCCCTCCGCGAGGTGGGCGCGGGCATCCAGCTCGCGCCGAACGCCACCCGCCTCCTCCACCGGCTCGGGCTCGGGGACGCGCTCGCCCGGGTGGCGGTGAAGCCGGCGCGCTCCGAGCTCCGCCGCTGGGACGACGGGCGCGTCCTCTGGAGCCAGCCCCTGGGCGCGGTGATCGAGGAGCGCTTCGGGGCCCCCTACTACCACCTCTACCGTCCCGACCTCCTCGCGGTCCTCGCGGACGCGCTGCCGGGCGACGTGCTGCGGCTCGGCCACCGCGTCACCGCGGTCAGCGAGACCGACGCCGGCGTCCGGCTCCGCTTCGACGACGGCTCGACCGCCCGCGCGGACGTGGCGCTCGGCGCGGACGGCATCCACTCCACGGTGCGCGCGGCCCTCTTCGGGCCCGAGTCGCCGCGCTTCTCCGGGAGCACCGCCTATCGCGGCCTCGTCCCGGTCGAGCGCCTGGCCCATCTCGACCTGCCCCGGCAGGGCTACGCCTGGCTCGGGCCGGATCGCCACTTCGTCCACTACTACGTCGCGGGCGGGCGCCTCATGAACTTCGTCGGGGTCTGCCCGGCCGGCGACTGGCGCACCGAATCGTGGTCGGCGCAGGGCCGGGTCGCGGACGCCCTCGCGGAGTTCGCCGGCTTCCATCCGACGGTGCGCGAGATCATCGCGGCCGCCGACCTGACCCACCGCTGGGCCCTCTACGACCGCACGCCCCTGCCGCGCTGGTCGGCGGGCCGGGTCACGCTGACGGGCGACGCGGCGCACCCGATGCTGCCCTTCCTGGCCCAGGGGGCCTGCCAGGCCATCGAGGACGCGGCGACGCTCGCCCGCCTGCTGCGGGACGCCCGGGCCTCCGACGTCCCGGACCGGCTCGCCCGCTACGAGGCGCTCCGGCAGCCGCGCGCCACCCGGGTGCAGCAGGGCTCGTTCGAGAACGCCACGACCTACCACCTGCCGGACGGGCCGGCCCAGGAGGCGCGCGACGCACGGTACGCGGCCCTGGCCCGGGAGGCACCCTATGCCGCGCGGGGCTGGCTCTTCGAGCACGACGCCGAGGCCGCGATCCCGTGACCCACGCCGGCGCCGTCGTCGGTCTCTTGCTCGTCGCGCTCGTGCTGGTCGGCTGCGACGGCGGCCATCTCTCGATCCCGGGCCACGGGCCGGCGGCCTCCAACCCGACCCGGCTGGAGAACCAGCGTCGGGGCT
>DATFAJ010000012.1:0-6700 GCA_035254745.1 Candidatus Methylomirabilota bacterium
AGTCAGCTCATCCGGGGTCTCGAGGGCGTGGTGGCCGCCGAGACGCGTCTGTGCGATCTGGACGGCAAGAACGGCCGGCTGGCCTACGGCGGCTACGACATCGACGAGCTGGCGCGAAAGGCCACCTTCGAGGAGGTGGCCTATCTGCTCTGGCACGGCGAGCTGCCGACGCGCGTGCAACTCGACCGGTTCCAGGTGGAGCTGGCCGCGGTGCGCCCCATCCCCGAGGATCTGGTGCGGGCCTACGCCCTCATGCCCCGCGACACGGACCCGATGCGCGTGCTGCAGGCCTCCGTCGCGGTGCTCGGCATGCACGACCATGACGCCACCGACAACTCGCGGTCGGCCAACCTGCGCAAGGCGGCGCGACTGACCAGCCAGTTCGCCACCGCGATCTGCGCGCACCACCGGGTGCGCGGCGGCCAGGCGCCGGTGCCTCCGGCCCCCGGGCTCTCCCTCGCGGCCAACTTCCTCTACATGCTCACCGGCACCCGCCCCACCGCGGTGACCACGCGCGCTTTCGACGCGTGCCTCACCCTCTACGCCGAGCACGAGCTGAACGCCTCCACCTTCACCACGCGGGTGATCGCGGCCACGCTCTCCGACATGCACTCGGCGGTCGCGGGAGGCGTGGGCGCGCTCAAGGGCACGCTGCACGGCGGGGCCGGCGAGGCGGTGATGCGCACGCTGCTCGAGGTCGGCCGGCTGGACAACGTCGACGCCTTCGTGGACCGGGCGATGGCCGAGAAGCGACGCCTCATGGGCTTCGGCCACCGCGTCTACACCGCGGGCGACCCGCGCGCCGCGATCCTGAAGGGCATGGCCGAGGAGGCCTGCCGGCAATCGGGCCAGGCCCTCTGGTACGACCTGGCGGTCAAGCTCCACGCCAAGGTGCACGCCACCAAGCGGCTGATCCCGAACGTGGACTTCTACTCCGCGCCGCTCTTCTACTCGATCGGCATCCCGGTGGATCTCTTCACCCCGGTCATCGCCACCTCCCGCATCGCGGGCTGGACCGCCAACCTGCTCGAGCAGTACGACGACAATCGCCTCATCCGCCCCCGCGCCGACTACAAGGGGCATGCCCGCCGCGCCTTCGTCGCGGTCGACAAGCGCTAGGCGGCATGGGCCGGAGCCTCACCCGCAAGCTCATCGACGCGCACCTGGTCGCCGGGAAGGCGGTCGCGGGGGACGAGATCGGGCTGCGGGTGGACCAGGCGCTGCTGACCGACACCAACGGCACCATGGCCTTCCTCCAGTTCGAGGCCATGGGCTTCCCGCGGGTGCGCCCCTCCCGTGTGGTCGCCTACATCGATCACAACGTCTACCAGGTGGACTCGCGCAATTCCGACGACCACCGCTATCTCCAGACCGCGGCGCGGCGCTACGGCGCGTGGTTCTCCAAGCCCGGCAACGGCATCTGCCACCAGGTCCACTTCGAGTCGTTCAGCGTCCCCGGCGAGCTCGTCCTCGGCACCGACAGCCACACCCCCCTCTGCGGCTCCACCGGCATGCTCGCCATCGGCGCGGGCGGCCTCGACGTGGCGGTGGCCATGGGCGGCGGACCCTATCACCTGACCATGCCCAGCGTCACCTCGGTGTGGCTCACCGGCCGGCTGCGGCCGTGGGTCTCGGCCAAGGACGTGATCATGGAGCTGCTGCGGCGCTACACGGTGCGCGGCGGCAGCGGGCGGATCTTCGAGTACGGCGGGCCCGGCGCGGCGACGCTGTCCCTGCCGCAGCGGGCCACGATCTGCAACATGGGCGCGGAGCTGACCCTCACCACCAGCGTGTTCCCGTCCGACGAGGCCACCCGCGAGTACTTCCGCCTGCTCGGGCGCGAGGCGGAGTGGCGGCCGCTCGGGCCGGATCCCGACGCCGAGTACGACGACCGCATCGAGCTCGACCTGGACGCGCTCGAGCCGCTGGTCGCCCTGCCCGGCTCGCCGGACCGGGTGGTCCCGGTCTCCGAGGTCGAGGGCGAGCCGGTGGAGCAAGTCATGGTCGGGTCGTGCACCAACTCCTCCTGGGAGGACATGCAGGCGGTGACGCGCGTGCTCGAGGGCCGGCGGATCGCGCCCTCCTGCACCTTCGTGGTCTTCCCCGGCAGCAGCCGGATCCTCGAGGTGATGGCGCGCGAGGGCCTGCTCACCACCCTGCTCGCCGCGGGCGCCAGCATCTCGGAGCCCACGTGCGGGGCGTGCGCGGGCATCGGGCACGTGCCGGCCGCGGGCGGGCGCAGCCTGCGCGCGTTCAACCGCAACTTCCCCGGCCGCAGCGGCACCAAGGACGACGCGGTCTACCTCTGCTCGCCCCTGACCGCCGCCGCCTCCGCGCTCACCGGCCGGATCACCGACCCGCGCAAGGCCGGCACCGCGCCCGAGCGGCAGTGGCCCGGCTCGCTGCTCGCCTCGGTGGCCGGGCTCATCCCGCCCGTCGGCCCCGCCGAGGCCGCGGGAGTGGAGGTGCTGAAGGGCCCGAACATCAAGCCGGTGCCCCGCGGCGCCCCGGTCGAGGGGCGCGTGAGCGCGCCGGTGCTGATCAAGCTCGGCGACAAGGTCTCGACCGACGACATCTCACCGTCCGGCACCGCGGTGCTGATGTTCCGCTCCAACGTGCCGGCCATCGCCGAGTTCTGCTTCCGCAACGTCGACGCCGAGTTCGTCGCCCGGGCGCGCGCGGCCGGCTCGGGCGTCATCGTGGGGGGCGAGATCTACGGCCAGGGCTCTTCCCGCGAGGCGGCGGTCCTCTCGCCGCTCCACCTCGGGGTGCGCGCGGTGCTCGCCAAGAGCTTCGCCCGCATCCACCGGGCGAACCTGATCAACTGGGGCATCGTGCCCCTCGAGTTCGAGAGCGCGGCCGACTACGACGGCATCGAGCGCGACGACGTGCTCGAGTTCCCGGACCTGCGGGCGAGCCTCGCCGCGGGCGCACCGGTCACGGTGGTGAGCCGCCGCACCGGCGCGCGCTTCCGCATGCGCTCGATCCTGAGCCCGCGCGAGCGCGACATGCTGCTGGCGGGCGGGCTGCTCGCCCAGACCGCGTCCACTTCCCCCTCTCCCCCGCGGGGGGAGAGGGCGGCAGGGCGAGCTGACGCCGCAGGCGAGGCGAGCGAATCAAGAAGTCTGCCCGAGCGCGAGCGAGGGTGAGAAGGGAATCCCATGGCCCAGAGCCGAGTCCGAGCGGTCTACATGCGCGGCGGCACCAGTCGCTGCCTGGCCTTCCACGAGCGAGACCTGCCGCCGGCCGGCCCCGCGCGCGACCGCATCCTGATGGCCGCGCTCGGCAGCCCCGATCCGTACGGGCGCCAGCTCGACGGCCTGGGCGGCGGCATCTCGTCGCTCTCCAAGGCCTTCGTCATCGGCCCGCCCACCCATCCCGACGCCCAGGTCGACTACACGTTCGCGCAGGTCGAGGTCGGCCGCGCGGTGGTCGACTACACGGGCAACTGCGGCAACTGCTCCTCGGCGGTGGGCCCCTTCGCGATCGACGAGCGCCTCGTGCCCTACGCCAGCGGCGAGACCGCGGTGCGGATCCACAACACCAACACCAAGAAGATCATCGTGGCGCGGGTGCCGGTGGTGGACGGCGAGGCCGCGGTGGTCGGCGACTTCGAGCTCCCCGGGGTGGCCGGGCTCGGGGCCCGCATCGCGCTCGACTTCCTGGATCCGGGCGGCGCCCGCACCGGACGGCTCCTGCCGAGCGGCCGACCCCGGGAGACGATCGCGGGCGTCGAGGCCTCGCTGGTCGACGCGACCAACCCGATGGTCTTCGTTCGCGCCAAGGACCTCGGGCTCAGCGGCACCGAGCCGCCGGCCGTGATGGACGCGGACAAGACGCTCGTGGCGCGGCTCGAGGCCATCCGGGTGGCCGCGGCGGAGGCGATGGGCATCCCGGGCAGCGCGGCCACCCCCAAGGTCGCGGTGGTGGCGCCCCCGATCCGCTTCACCGCGCTCGACGGGGTCGCCTACGACGCGGAGCAGACCGACGTGGTCGCGCGCTGCATCTCGATGGGCAACGCCCACCGCGCCTTCGCGCTCACCGCCGCCATGTGCCTGGCGGTCGCGGCGCAGATCGACGGCACGGTGGTGAGCGAGTGCGCGGGCGGGCGCGTCGGCGACCTGCGGCTCGGCCATCCCTCGGGGATCCTGCCCATCGCGGCCGCGGTGGGACGCCGGGACGGCGCGGCGTGGGCCGAGCGCGTCACGGTGTACCGGACCGCGCGGCGCCTGATGGAAGGCTACGTGAGGGTGCCCTGACCCGCTGACGATGCCGCTCTCGATGTTCACCGACGAGCACGAGATGCTGCGGCGGACCGTCCGCGCGTTCGTGGAGAAGGAGGTCGCGCCCCACGTGGACGCGTGGGAGGAGGCCGGGCGTCTCCCCCGCGGGCTCTGGCGCCGCCTGGGCGAGCTGGGCTTCCTGGGCCTCGAGTTCCCGGTGGAGTACGGCGGCGGGGGCGGCGACTTCCTCTCGAGCGTGGTGCTGGGCGAGGAGATGGCCCGCTGCCGCTCGGGCGGGGTGGCCTTCAGCGTCCTCGTGCACACCGACATGTCCTCGCCCTGGCTGACCCGCTACGGGACGGACGCGCAGAAGCGCGCCTACCTGCCCGGCATCATCCGCGGGGACACCGTCTGCGCCCTCGGCATCACCGAGCCCGGCACCGGCTCCGACATGGCCGGGATCCGGACGCGCGCGGTGCGCGACGGTGACCACTACCTCCTCACCGGGAGCAAGATCTTCATCACCAACGGCGTCCACGGCGATCTCTACTTCGTGGCCGCCCGCGTGGCCGGGCGAGGTGAAGCCGAAGGCGAGCCGAGCAAGCGCTACCATGGCATCTCCATGTTCCTCGTCGAGCGCGGCGCGCCCGGCTTCACGGTGAGCCGACGGCTCGACAAGATGGGCATGCGCGCCTCCGACACCGCGGAGCTCGCGTTCCAGGACTGCCCGGTGCCCGCCGCGAACCTGCTCGGCGAGGAGGGGCGCGGCTTCCAGCAGCTGGCCGCGGGGCTGCAGCGGGAGCGGATCATGGCCGCGGTGCTCGCGCTCTCGGGCGCGGCCCAGGCCCTCGAGGACACCACCGCGTATCTCAAGGAGCGGCAGGCCTTCGACGGCCCCCTCGCCGGCAAGCAGGTGCTGCGCCACCGCGTCGCCGACATGGCCACCGAGATCGAGGCGGCGCGCCACCTCGTCTACCACGCGGCCTCCCTCTACGCGGCGGGCCGGGAGTGCGCGAGCCCCGTCTCGATGGCCAAGCTCTTCGCCACCGAGGTCGCCAACCGGGTCGCCTACCAGGCGGTCCAGCTCCACGGCGGCTACGGCTACATGCGCGAGTTCCCGGTCGAGCGCTTCTTCCGCGACGTGCGGCTCTGGACCATCGCCTCCGGCACGTCCGAGATCATGCGCGAGATCATCGCGAAGCGGCTCCTGTCGTGACCGCGGCGCCCGCGGCGACCTTGACCCGGGACGGGGCCGTGGCCCGGCTCACCCTGGAGCGCCCCGAGGCCCGCAACGCGCTGAGCCGGGCGATGGCGGACGCCCTCGAGGGCGCGCTCGAGCGCCTGGCCGCCGCCGACGAGGCGCGGGTGGTCGTGGTGGCCGGACGCGGGCGCTCCTTCTGCGCCGGCGCGGACATCGCCGAGATGCCGACGCTCCGGCCGGAGGAGGCGGAGACGCTGGCCTCGCGCTGGCAGCGGATCATGGACGGCTTCGCGGCCCTCCCCCAGGTCACGATCGCGGCGGTGCAGGGCCACGCCCTCGGCGGCGGGCTCATGCTGGCGATCGCCCAGGATCTCCGGGTCGCCGAGGCCTCGGCGCGCTTCGGCCTGCCCGAGGTCACCCTCGGCTTCAACCCCGGCTACGGGATCGCGCGCCTGCTCGACATCGCGGGCGGCGCCCACGCGCGCGACCTGATGCTGACCGCGCGCAGCGTGGACGCGGCCGAGCCCCAGCGTCTGGGCCTGGTGACCCGGGTGGTGCCCGACGGCACCCTCGAGAGCGCGACCACGACCCTGGCCCTCGAGGTCGCGCGCTCCCCGCGTGGCGGCCTCGCCGCGACCAAGGCCATCACCGCCGCGCTGCGCGCCGGGCGGCCGGGCACCGAGCCCCACGCCTACGGCGCCCTCCGCGCGGCTCCCGAGGCGCAGGCGCGCATCGCCGCGTTCCTCGCCCGACGCCGTCCATCGTAGAAAGGAACCACCATGGCCTCGACGCTCCCGCTCCTCTACACCCACGTCATGGGCAGCCACGGCTTCCCCTCCTGGTTCTGGACCGCGCTCGACAAGATCAAAGCGGGCGAGTACGGGCAGACCGACGTGCGCGAGACCTTCGACGACGCCACTCAGCTCGCGATCCGCGACCAGGAGCGGGCCGGTATCGACGTGATCTGCGACGGCGAGATGCGCCGCTACTTCTTCGTGCAGACCTTCTACGGCCACATGGACGGGCTCGAGACCCTCGAGCCGCTGCGCAAGACCGGCCTCTACGCCTACGATAGCGTGCCCCGCTACCGCGCCACCCGGAAGGTCACGGTGCCGAAGGGGCTCGGCACGGTCGACGAGTTCAAGTACCTGGTGAGCCAGACCGACCGCCCGGTGAAGGCCACCTGCCCGGGACCGGTGACGCTCTCGATCCACATCCAGACCCGGCCCGGCGACGCCTACGACGGCGACCGCCTCGCGCTCTGCTGGGACCTGGT
>DATFAJ010000013.1:0-2581 GCA_035254745.1 Candidatus Methylomirabilota bacterium
GCGCGCGTCGAGCCCTCGCGCCCGCCCTCCGCCGAGAGCCCGGCGGCCTCGCGCCCGCCGGAGCCGGATCGTCGAGACGCGGGGGGCGCGGCCCAGCCGGCGCCGGTCGCTCCGGCTCTCGACGCCGCCCCCGCTCCGCCGCCGGCGGCTCCGAAGTCGGAGCCGGCTCCGGCGCTCTCGACCCCCGCCGCGCCCGCCCCCGCGGGGCCCCGGGCCGCTGGCGAGCTCGCGAAGGAAGCCGAGAGCCGCCAGGCCGAGAATCGCCGGCCGCCGGCCGGGTCGAGCGCGGATGCCGCGCGCGGGGCGCCCGCGGCGCCGCGGCTCGCCGCCAAGCGGGCGGCGCCGAGCGACGCGGTAGCGGGCATCGCGGCGCGCGATCGCGACGCGGCGGAGCGCGACCTCACCGAGCTGATCGCCCGCGTGGGCGGACGGGAGACCGGCCGACGGCGCGAGGAGGAGGCCACCGTGGTCGAGGCGGTCATCCCGCAGGCGCGCTATGCAGAATTCACGCAGGGGCTCGCGCGCCTCGGAGCCTGGCGACTGGAGGCCGAGCGTCCCGATCTGCCCTCCCAGGTGCACGTGATCCTGCGCCTCCAGTAGCCGGAACTTTCTCCCGGGTCCCCGGTCTAACCGGATAGCCACACCGAATCCGGCACCCGGAGGACACCGATGACCACGCTACGCACCCGATCGATCGCCCTGGCCCTGGCCGCCCTGCTCGGCCTGCCATACGCGGCGGCCGCCGCTCCCGTCAGCATCACCGCGGCCGACCAGCGCGACGTCATGATCACGATCTACAACGGCAACCTCGGCCTCGTGAAGGAGACGCGCGAGGTCCGCCTCGAGCCCGGGCTCGTGGAGGCGCGCTACGCGGACGTGGCGGCCCAGATCGACCCGACGTCGGTGCACCTGCGCTCGCTCACCGAGCCCGCGGCGCTGCGTATCCTCGAGCAGAACTACGAGTACGACCTGCTGTCGAGCGAGAAGCTCATGGAGAAGTACATCGGCCGCACCGTCCGGCTCTACCAGGGCAACGGCTCCTATCAGGAGGCGGTGCTGCTCTCCACGCGGGGGCCGGTGTATGACATCAACGGGCAGATCCACATGGGTCACGCCGGCCAGGTGGTGCTGCCGGCGCTGCCCGAGAACCTGGTGTCCAAGCCGACCCTGGCCTGGCTGCTCCGGAACACGCGCCCCACGCCCCAGCGAGTGGAGGCCTCGTACCTGACCGGGGGCATCAGCTGGAAGTCGGACTACGTGATGCTGATCAATGCGAGCGACACCCGCAGCGATCTGACCTCGTGGGTGACCATCACCAACCAGAGCGGCGGCACCTATCGCGACGCCGCGCTCAAGCTGGTGGCCGGCGACATCAACCGCGCGGTGAGCCGCGACGACGCGCGACGGGCGCTCGAGATGTCGGTGAAGGCGTCCTCGCCGGCCATGGCCGAGCGCGAGTTCAAGTCGGAGGGCTTCTTCGAGTACCACCTCTACACGCTCGACGGGCGCACCACCATCAAGGACAACCAGACCAAGCAGCTCACCCTGCTCTCCGCCGCGGACGTGCCGGTGGAGAAGCACTACATCTACTACGGGGCCGCCAGCTACCACCGCACCCAGTACGGGGTGCCCTTCTCCAACCAGAAAGTGGGCGTCTACCTCGACATCCGCAACAGCAAGGACAACCGGCTGGGGGTCCCGCTGCCCAAGGGCAAGGTCCGGGTGTACAAGGCCGACGCCGCGGGCAGCCAGCAGCTCATCGGCGAGGACTGGATCGACCATACCGCCAAGGACGAGCAGGTGCGGATCAAGATGGGCGAGGCCTTCGACGTGGTGGGCGATCGAGTCCAGAAGGACTGGAAGCGGATCGGCTCGAACCTCTACGAGGTCGAGTGGGAGATCACCCTCCGCAACCACAAGAAGGAAGGCGTGACCGTCGAGGTGATCGAGCCCATGCCGGGCGACTGGGAGATGGTGCGGGCCACCCACCCGCACGACAAGATCCAGGCCTCCACCGCCCGCTTCGCCATCGCGGTGCCGAAGGAGGGCGCGACCACCCTCGCCTACCGGGTGCGCGTGCGCTTCTAGGCCACCCGTCGCAGTTGACAGGCCTCGCGCCCCGGGGGACCCTAGGCGCGAGGCCTGTCGATGCGCGCCCGCCCGCTGCTTTTCGCCCTGCTGCTCCTCGGGGGCGCCCTGCCCGCCGCCGGGGCCGACGACGCGCAGCTCGCGCGGGGGCTCCAGGCGGTCCAGCGCATGGCCGGCTGCTTCCTGGTGGACTACAGCTACGTCGAGGTGCAGGCGCTCAAGCCGGGGTACGTGCGCGACCCGCGCGTCTACGACGTCAACCGCGACAAGTCGGCGAAGGAATGGATCGTCGCCGAGACGATCTCCCCCCGGCGGATCCGGCTGCTGCGGGTCCTGTTCCTGACCGACCCCGCCGGCGCCCTGCGGCCGGGCACCGAGGTGCGCCACCAGTCCGAGGACTGGGAGTTCGACGCCCCGTTCCTCTACGACTTCGTGGCGCCGCTCCACTGGCAGGCGCGCGACCTGCGCGCGACCCCCGGGCTGTGGACCCGGC
>DATFAJ010000014.1:0-4448 GCA_035254745.1 Candidatus Methylomirabilota bacterium
AGCATGGGCCATGGCGTCGGCGACCAGCTCCTGATCGGGGTGAGCCAGCGACTCTCGGCCTGTCTGCGCCCCGAGGACACGATCGCGCGGCTCGGCGGCGACGAGTTTGCGATCCTGCTCGAGGACGTGAAGGACGACAAGGGGCCCACCTCGGTGGCCGACCGCCTCACCGCGGAGCTGCAGCAGCCGTTCATGGTCGAGGGGCGCGAGGTCGTGATCACGGTGAGCATCGGCATCGCGATGAGCACCGCGCGGCGCACGACCCCCGAGGACATCCTGCGCGACGCGGACCTGGCGATGTACCACGCCAAGGGCAAGGGCAAGGCCCGCTACGAGATCTTCGACAAGAGCATGAATGCGCCCGCGCAGGAGCGCATGGATCTCGAGCTCGACCTCCGGAACGCGGTGGCGCGGGGGGAGTTCGTGCTCCACTATCAGCCGGTGGTCGCCCTGCCCACCGGCCGCATCAGCGAGGTAGAGGCGCTCGTCCGGTGGAAGCATCCGCAGCGCGGGCTGCTCTTCCCCGCCGACTTCATCGGGCTCTCCGAGGAGACCGGGCTGATCGTGGCGCTGGGGCGCTGGGTGCTCCACGAGGCGTGTCGCCAGGCGCGTCAGTGGCAGCTTGCCTCGCCGGACAGCCGGCTCGCGATCAGCGTGAACCTCTCGGCCCGGCAGCTCCAGCAGCCGGGCCTGGTGGAGGAGATCGCCGCGGTCCTGCGGGAGACGCGCCTCGATCCGGCCTCGCTGCGCCTCGAGATCACCGAGACCGTCGTCATGCACGACGCCCCGACCACGCTCGCCAAGCTCGAGGCGCTCAAGGCCCTCGGCGTCCAGCTCGCCATCGACGACTTCGGGACCGGCTACTCCTCGCTCGGCTACCTCAAGCGCTTCCCGGTCGACACCCTCAAGATCGACCGCTCGTTCGTGAAGGGCATCGGCGGCGACGTGGAGGACAGCGCGATCGTGCGGGCGGTCATCACGGTGGCCAAGAGCCTGAACCTCTCGGTGACCGCGGAGGGAATCGAGACCGCCGAGCAGCTGGAGCACCTGCGCGCGCTCGGCTGCGACCACGGCCAGGGATACTTCTTCGCCAAGCCGATGGCCAGCGATCGCGTCCCCGCGCTCCTGCTGGCCACCTCGCCCTGGGGCACCGCCACCGCCACGAACGGCCACGCCAACTAGGATCACCCAACCAGGGGTCAGGTCTTGCATCCCGACAATGTCGGAATGTAAGACCTGACCCCGTTCGGTTTACCGGGGGGCGGTGCGGATGCCGGCGGGGCCCCCGTTGGTCTTGATGCGCTGACCGGTGTCGGTGAGCGTGCTCCCGTCCCACCGCAGCACCTGGATATCCCGCTCCACCATGTTCTGCACCAGGATGGTCCGGCTGTCCGCCGAGAACGCGATGCCCTGCGACCACCGGCCGACCCACGCCGCGGCCAGCGGCACGAGCCGGGTTCCGTCGATCCGGTAGAGCAGCAGCTTGCCGTTGGCGTTGTGGAACGGGGACTCCTTCGGCTTGTTGCTGCCGTTCATCACCTGCACCGCGCAGAGCTTGCCGTCGGGCGAGAGCATGAGCCCCTCGGGAGTCTGGCCCACCGTCACCGTCTCGACCACCCGGATCGGGTTGGCGCGCAGGTCGATGACGCTCACGGTGTCGTTGTCGCCCGCGCCCCGCCCGATGTTGGCCACCACCGCCACCGAGCCGTCCGCGCTGACCTCGATGCCGTAGGGCCGGAGCCCCGCGCTCAGGTCGCGCTTGGTGTACTCGACCTTGGTCCCGTCGATGGAGAGGATCGAGACCATGCTGTCCCCGTCCCGCGTCACCAGCGCGGTCTTCCCATCCGGGGTGAAGACGACGTGGCACGGCCCCGACTTGTCGTCGCCGAGCCGCACCACGCCGGCCGGGGCGACGATCTTGCCCTGGATCGTGAAAACCGACACGGTGCCCGCGGACCGATTGGCCACCAGCGCGAGCGTGCCCTGACGGTTGACCGACACGCCCGCCGCGCCCGCGCCCGCCTCGAGCGTCGCGATCACCGCGGGCGGCGTCGCGCGCAGGTCCACCACCGAGAGCCGGTTGTCGGGGATGGTCTTGGTCGCGTCGGCCGGATCCACCTTCGTCGAGGAGGTGATCAGCGCGAGCCCCTGGTCGGGAGTCACCGCCACGCTCATCGGCGGGCCCACCACGCTGCCGGGAACCGGGAACTCCGCGACCGCCCTCGGTGGGGTCACGCCGAGGTCGATGATGGTCGCGGTGTCGGGGGCGGGATTCGGCACGACCTTCACCACTCCGTTGTCGAGCATGACCTTGTTGTCGTTCGACGAGACCGCCCACTGGGCCTGCGCGACCATCGGCAGCCCGAGCCCGGCGAGGAGCAAGAGGAGCAGCGTTACGCCAGCGTGTCGTGCCATGGAAACCTCCTCACGGGGGGTTGGACCGGGTCGTCGGCCGGGCCGCGAGCCCCATGACGCGCCCCACCTGGGGCGGGCGCGGCAGCGACTCGTGCGCGGCGCGGATGCGGCCGAGCCGATCCAGGATCTCGGGGGCCATGGGCGCGCCGCGCCGCGTCTGCCGACTCACGTGCAGCGACATCAGCTCGTTGGTGGCCGCGAGGTACCCCGCGTCGCGGTGGTACATCTCGTGGATGTAGTGGATGCGCTTGGCGTCGAAGTCGAGCAGGCGGGTGGTGAAGCGCAACGGGTCCTGCTCGCGCACCTCATGGTGATAGGTGACGTGGGCCTCGAGGCAAAAGGTGGTCACCTCCCGCGCCCTCCGGTGCGCCCGGTCGAGGCCCACGAACCGCATCCACTCGTCGGTGGCGAGATCGAACACCACCACGTAGTAGCCCATGTTCATGTGCCCGTTGTCGTCGATCCATTCCGGACGGACGACGTCCCGGTACGCGTCGAAGGGCGCGGGAATGTCCCCCATCCGGACTAGAGCAGCGCGGTGAAGAACCCGAGGGTCCGCTGGCGGGCCAGCCGGGCGCTCGGCTCGTGGTAGCTGCCGCGCTCGTCGCAGCTGAAGCCGTGACCGGCCGGGTAGGTGTGGATCGGCACCTCCGGGTGCGCGGCGCGGATGCGCGCCCAGTGCTCGGGCGGGATTCCCTGGTCGGTCTCCCCGAAATGCAGCAGCACCGGGCACCGCGGCGTCTCGCTCGCGGTCTCCGCGATACCTCCGCCGTAGTACCCCACCGCCGCCTTCACCCCGTCGATGCGCGTGGAGGCGAGCCAGGCCAGGGTGCCGCCGAGGCAGTAGCCGACCACTCCGGTCGGCAGCCCCTCGGCCTTGAGGGCCTCCACCGCGGCCCGCACGTCTCGGACCATGTCCGCGATGTCGACCTTGCCGCGGATCGAGCGGCCGCGCTCGATGTCGTCGGCGGTGTAGCCGAGGCTGATCCCGGGCTCGACCCGATCGAAGATGGCGGGAGCGAGGGCCACGTAGCCGTCGGCCGCGAAGCGATCGCACAGGCCCTGGATGTGGTGATTGACCCCGAAGATCTCCTGGACGACCACGAGCCCGCCCTTCGGCGCCCCGCTCGGCGCGGCGCGATAGGCGGAGAGACGGTGCTGGTCTTCGGCGGTGAGATTGATCATCTGACCCATCGGTCGGCTCCTTGTCGGACGGTTGGAGAGATGACTGCCCCTCAGAGCAACGGACGCGCGAGCACCACGAGCCGGGGCAGGTCCGGCTCGGGGCCCTTCAGCAGCACGGTCGCCGCCGCGGTCACGCGCGCCCCCGCGCGCTCGAGCAGCCGGCCGGCCGCGCGCGTGGTGCCGCCGGTGGCGATGACGTCATCCACCAGCAGCACCCGACGGCCTTCGAGCAGCGGCCAGTCGAGCGGATCCAGCACCAGGGCCTGCCGACCCGCGGTGGTGATGCTCACCGCCTCCTCCACCAGCGGCTCCCGCGGCCGGCGCGGCATGTAGTTCTTGACGCCCTTGCGGAGCACCACGTAGCGGTCCTGGCCGAAGCACTCGGCGACCACCTGCACCATGCCCACCGCCTTCGACTCCGAGCACACCACCACGTCGAAGACCTCGTCGGGCACGATGCCTTCGTCCACCAGCCGGCGATAGAGCAGGTCGCCGCAGGCCTGGTTCAGCCGCCCCTGGCCGAGCAGGTTGAACGAGGCGATGTATTGCTGCGCTCCGTGGAGCCGGGTGATCGGCCGATCGGTGGTGAGCGCGCCGGAGCCGATGCGGAGCTCGCACCAGCCGATCACGTCGCCGGGCGCGCTCCCGCCCACGGGCGCGCCGCCGGAATCGGCCAACTCCCAGCCCTGGGCGTGGGCGAGCGCGGCCGCGAGCCACCGCGCCGCATCCATGTCGCCGCCGTCGAGCGTGGTGAGGCACTCGACCTGGGCCTGGCGCAGCCGGAGGCGGGCCTCGTCATCGACCGCGTCGCGCGGCAGGACGGCGGCGGGCCGCTTGCCTCCCGCGTG
>DATFAJ010000015.1:0-10343 GCA_035254745.1 Candidatus Methylomirabilota bacterium
GCCACCCGGGCCGAGCGACGGCTCTCGGGCGCCGGGCTCTGCACCGTGGCGGCCAGCCGGCGGCGACGAGAGCGCTCGGCGGGGAGCGACTCCCCGACCCCGTCCCCGCTCAGTGCGAGCTGCCGACCGGCCGGCTGGACCGCGATCTCGGAGCCGGGCGTTGTGTCGCCGGTGCCGGGCGGCCGTCGGACCGGGGGTCCCCCGCCTTGCTGCGCCACCGCCTCGACCGGCCGACCCATCGCGTGCAGCTCGTCGCGAGAGAGGTTCTGGATCCGGGCGAGGAGGCTCTTGACGGTTCGCTCCGAAACCTGGTGGGCGAGCACCAGACGTCCGTGCTCGTCGCCATCCTCCACGTACGCCACCCAGTCCTTCAGGCTGCGGGTGCCGTGCCAGGCGACGGTCAGGCCGCTGACCTGCATCCGCTTCCGTCCCTCGATCTTCGCGAGTGGCTTGCGGGTGACCTCCATCCGGTATCCTGTCCTTTCCCTTCTCCCCGCGCCGCCCCCGGCGCGGCCCCAAGAGTACGACGCGCCTCCAGGCCTGACAAGAGCCTTGGAGGGGCCGAATTCGGGGTAGTTTTTACACGAGTGTCATGTAAAACCTACACAATCTGACACTTTCGACCGACCCGGGCGATCGGCCACCCCCGCCTATTGTGGGAGTGTGGTGCCGGGCAACCATTTCGCCTCGTCGGCCGATGCCGTGCCCCTGGCACATCCGTTGCGTCCTGTCGGACCGCGAAAGGAGTGAGGCATGCGCCTGACATCTCTCATGGGCTTCCTCGCCGACGACCTCGCGGTCGACCTGGGCACGGCCAATACGCTCGTCTACGTCCGTGGACAGGGCATCGTCCTGAACGAGCCCTCGATCGTGGCCATGAAGGACGGCGCGGTGCTGGCGGCGGGTCATGAGGCCAAGGCGATGCTGGGCCGCGCGCCGGGGACCATCTCGGTGGTGCGCCCGCTCCGGCACGGCGTCATCGCCGACTTCGACAGCACCGAGAAGATGCTCCACTACTTCATCGCCAAGACCCGCCAGCGCAGGAGCCTCGTGCATCCGCGGGTCGTGGTCACGGTGCCGTCCGGCATCACCCAGGTCGAGAAGCGCGCGGTGCGCCAATCGGCGCGGCAGGCCGGCGCGCGCGAGGCCTTCCTCATCGAGGAGCCGATCGCCGCCGCACTCGGCGCGGGTCTGCCGGTGGCGGAGCCAGGCGCCAACATGATCGTCGACATTGGCGGAGGCACGACCGAGGTGGCGGTGATGTCGCTGTCCGGCATCGTCTACTGCAAGTCGGTCCGGATCGCGGGCGACGAGATGAACACCGCGGTCATCCAGCACATCCGCAAGAGCTACAGCCTCCTCGTGGGCGAGCGCCACGCCGAGGAGATCAAGCTCCGGCTCGGCTCGGCGTACCCGGTCCCGGGTGAGCACCTCACCATGGAGGTCAAGGGCCGCGATCTCATCGTCGGCATCCCGAAGACCATCCTGGTCACCGGCGAGGAGATCCGCGAGGCGCTGCGCGAGCCGATCATGGCCATCGTGAGCGCGGTGCACACCTGCCTCGAGCAGATCCCGCCCGAGCTGGCCGCCGACATCGTGGACAAGGGCATCGTGGTGTCCGGCGGTGGCGCGCTGCTGCGCGGCCTGGGCGCGCTGCTCCACGACCAGACCGGCCTGCCGATCCGCGTCAGCGACGATCCGCTGACCTGCGTGGTGCGCGGCGCCGGCTGCCTGCTGGACGACGTCAAGCTGCTCTCGCGCGTCGCGCTGCCGGCGTAGAGAAGCCCGCCGGCGCACCCGCGTCGTCGGCCCCCGCTATACTGTCAAGCACTCCGGCCGCGGGCCGGCCGCTCGTCCCCTCGCCACCCACTGGAGGCCGTATGAAGGGCGTGACCCTGCCGACCGAGACCGTCTTCGTGATGGAGAACTCGCCGATCAAGTTCGGGCTGGGCGCGATGGACGAGATCGGCTTCGACGCCAGCCGGCTCGGCATCCGGAAGGCCCTCGTCTTCACCGATCGCCACGTGGCGGAGCTGGGCCTACCGGAACGGGTCCGCGCCCTGCTGGAGGAGCAGGGCGTGAAGGCCGACGTCTGGGACGGGGTCGAGGTGGAGCCCACCGATCGGTCGATGGAGGAGGCCGGCGACTACGCGCGCAGCAAGGAGTTCGACGGGCTCATCGCGGTGGGCGGCGGGAGCACCATCGACACCTGCAAGGCGGCGAACCTCCTCACCTGCTATCCCGCCCCGCTGCTGGACTACATCAACAAGCCGGTGGGCAAGGGCGTGCCGGTACCGGGGCCGCTGCGGCCCCTCATCGCGGTCCCGACCACCGCGGGGACCGGCAGCGAGACCACCGCGGTGGCAGTGACCCACGTGCTGGACCAGAACGTGAAGGCGGGCGTCTCACATCGGCTCCTGCGGCCCGCGCTCGGCGTGGTCGATCCGCTCAATACCCTGAGCGCGCCGCCCGAGGTCACCGCCGCCGCGGGCGCCGACATCCTCACCCACGCCATCGAGTCGTACACCACCCGCCCCTACGACGCGCGCGCCAAGCATCATCCGCCCGACCGTCCGGCCTACATCGGCGCGAACCCGGCCAGTGACATCTGGTGCGAGAAGGCCATGGAATACGCGGCGCGCTACCTCCGTCGCGCGGTGCTCAACGGCCTCGACGTGGAGGCGCGCCTGCACCTGGCGCTGGCCGCCAACTACGCGGGGATCGGTTTCGGCAATGCAGGCGTCCACATCCCCCACGCGGTGGCCTATCCGATCGCGGGGCTCGTGCGCGACTACATCCCGAGCGGCTACCGCACCCGCCATCCGCTGGTCCCACACGGCATGTCGGTGATCCTCACCGCCCCCGCCGCATTCCGCTTCACCTACGCGACGTCGCCCGAGCGCCACCTCCGCGCCGCCGAGCTGCTCGGGGTGCCGGTGGCCGACCTGAGCGAGGCGGAGCGGCGCGAGGCGCTGCCGCGGGCGCTGCTGTCGATCATGCGGGACATCGGCATCCCCAACGGGCTCTCCGCCATCGGCTACACCGAGCGGGACGTGCCCGCCCTGATCGAGGGCACGCTGCGCCAGCCGCGCCTGCTGTCGGGAGCGCCGCGATCGGTGGGCCAGCCGGAGCTCGAGCTGATCCTGCGGGACGCGATGCAGTACTGGGGCTAGGGCTAGAGCTGCCCGGAGTCGCCCCACGCGGCGAGGCGCGCGCGATAGGCGGGATCCTGATAGCGATCGAGGTGGAACGCGGGCGCGTACCGGGGAAGCGGGCGGTCCGCGATGTAGTCGGCCAGGAGGTCGGCCGCGCCGTTCGAGGACATCATCCCGTAGCCGGAAAGACCGCCCAGGACGTAGGCGCCCTCGACCGGTAGCGGGCCCGAGAGCAGCCGGTTCTCCTCGGTCTTGGTGTAGTAGCCGCCGTCCACGAAGTACTTGGGCAGCCGCGGCACGTAGGCACGCAGGCCGGGGATCAGGCGGGTCATCCCGCGAATCACGATCTCGGCGTACGCCGGGTCGAACTCGACCGGAAAGCGCGGCTCCGTCGGCTCGACGTCGTAGGTCCACACCCCGAGCATCACCGGGCTGTCCCCGCCGCCCTCCGGCCGGCCGTGTACGCCCGCGGGCATCTCGTCCAGGAGATGCCGGTGCGATTCGGCTTGCTCGAGCTCCTCGCGCTCGTCGTCGGCCCACGGCAGCCGCACCGGATCCGTCCAGATCATCATGGGCGCGTCTCGGGGCACCACGCCCTGCGGATCGTGGAAGGCCACCTTGGCGTGGCGCTCGCAGAAGACCGGGAGATCGACTCCGAGGAGCCGTCCGACCTCCTTGACGTACGGACCCGCCGCGTTCACGAAGCGCGGCGTGGCGATCGCTCGACTGCCGTCTCGGCCGCTCACACGCACCCCGGCGACGCGACCGCCCGCGGTCGTCACCCCGTCGACCCGCCCCTCGATGAGGCGCACGCCCGCCTCGCGCGCCCGCTCCAGCAAGTACATTCCGAGCTGCTGGCCGCTGAACCAGCCGCAGCGTCTCGCGTGCAGCAGAGCCACCGTGTCCTCGGCCAGGTACGGGAAGTGCCGTCGGATCACGCTCCGGTCGGTCACCACGTCGGTGCCGGTGGGTTGTCCCTCGTAGCCGGTGGCGGGTGACGGCCGGTAGTCGCCGCCGGGCGATCGGTGCAGGCGCAACGGGCCGACTCCGCGCGCGGCGGCGTCCCGACCGGCCTCCAGATAGCGCTCGATCTGCTCGGGCTGGGCGGTGGCGAAGAGGTAGCCGCGCCGGTTCATGAGGAACACGTTGTCGCTCTCGCGCGCGAGCTCCTCCATGAGGTCGATGCTGCGGTTCATGAGGGCGACCATGTCGTCGCCGGGGCCCGGCCACCAGTTCCGGTAGGACTCGGCCGACTTGTCGCTCGTGAGGGAGAGAGGCGGCCGCTCGTCGACCAGCACCACCGAGCGCACGCCCCGGCGGACCGTCAGATGATAGGCGGCGGCGACTCCGGCGATACCGGCCCCGCAGATCACCACCTCCGCCGTCGGCGCGCTCATGCGGGGACGACTCTACACGCTTTGAGCAGGCAACGGAACCGGCCGCCACCTGGTGGACACTGTCAGCGTCACGACCCCCGGGTGACGCTCCGATGACGCGGGGCCGACCCACAAATAGCCGGGATCATTCGCCTCGCCTCCCCGGCACGTCAGTTGCTCAACGGGCGTCCATGATGACCACCCGACAGAACGATCGCCGCCGGCACCCCCGCTCGGATGTCTCCTGGCTCGTGGTCGTCGAGGCCGGGAAGCGTCGATTCCTGCTACAGACCGTGGACATCTCGGCCCGCGGCGCCAAGGTGAGGCCGCGGGAGCGCCTGGACATCGGCACACCGGCCCAGCTGCGCTTCCGTCCCCCGGACGGCACACCGTTCAACGTGCCGGCCCTCGTGTGGCGCACCGACTCCGACGGGCTCGCCTTCCTCTTCATGGGCGACATCCAGGACCGCCTGCGTCGCTCCGGACGGCTGCTCGCCAGCTGACCACGCCGCGAACGCTACTTCTTGAACCAGTCCCAGACCCGATCCCACCAGCGTCCGATCTGCTCCGTCACGCCGCCGTGCTCTTCACACGGGGGCGGCTCCGTCCCGGCCAGGAATATCTCGGTCACCACGACCGGACAGTAGGCGGTCGCCCGCCGCCCGTTGCCGGCGTCGATCTTCGCGTAGGTGACGCCGGCCGGCTCCGGGAACGCGCCGCCCGGATAGACATCCAGGGCCTGGCGCATGAACTCCGACCAGATCGGTAGCGCGCCCTCCGCACCGGACAGCCCCGCGGGCGCGCCGTCGTCGAAGCCGACCCACACCAGGGCCAGCAGGTTCGACGAGTAGCCCACGAACCAGGCGTCACGCCCATCGTTCGTGGTGCCGGTCTTGCCCGCCACCGCACCGGGCACGCCCATCGCGCGGGCGGCGGCGCCGGTGCCGGCATTGATCACCCCTTCGAGGAGCGAGGTCACGAGGAAGGCCTCCGGTGCGCCGATCACCTGACGGCTTTCGCGGCCGGCGCTCCAGATCGCGCGACCACTGTCGTCGGTGACGGTGTCCACCGCACCGCCACTCGGCGCGAGGCCCCCGTTGGCCAGAGGCAGGTAGGCACGCGCGAGGTCGAGCGGCGTGGTCTCGAAGACGCCCAGGGCCAGCGCGGGCACCGGCTTGAGGTCTCCCTCGACGCCGAGCGCCCGGGCGGTCCCGACCACGGCGCCGAGGCCGACGGCCTGGGCCAGGCGCACGGTGGCGGTATTCAGCGAGCCCTCGAGAGCCCGGCGCACCGTGACCATGCCCTGATAGCGATCGTCGTAGTTCTTGGGGCTCCACGGCTTGCCGTCCACCACGACCGTGATGGGCGCGTCCTCGATCAGCGAGGCGGCGGTGAATCGCGGCCCCTCCTGGCGCGGGGTGAGCGCGGCGAGGTACACGAACGGCTTGAAAGCCGAGCCCGGCTGTCGCCGCGCGAGGACCGCGCGGTTGAACTGGCTGAGCCGGTAGTCGCGGCCTCCGACCAGCGCGCGCACCTGCCCCGTCGTGGTATCGAGCACGATGAGCGCGGCCTGCAGGCGCTCATCGGGGCCCTTGCGGCGCAGGCGCGGCCGCGTGGTCTCGAGCCGGTCGATCCCCTTGACCACCGCGGCCTCGGCCAGCCGTTGCAGCACCGGGTCGAGCGTCGTGTAGACCCGCACGCCGTGCTGGTCGGCCAGGTCCATGTCGGCGGAGCGCTCGAGCTCCGCGCGGACGTAGTCGACGAAGTACGGCGCCACCAGGCCGTTGCCCGGCGTGGGCCGGGCCTTCACCGGCTCGCGACGGGCCCGCCGGTAGTCCGCCTCCGAGATCTTCCCGAGATCGCGCAGCCGAGTCAGCACCACGTCGCGCCGCTCCCGCGCCCGGTCGGGATTCGCGGTCGGCGAATAGCTGTTCGGACCACGGATCATCCCGGCCAGGAGCGCCGCCTCGGACAAGGTGAGCTGGTGGACCTCCTTGCCGAAGTAGGCCCGGGAGGCGGCGCCGATCCCGCGCACCGCCGAGCCGCCGACCTGTCCCAGGTAGATCTCGTTCAGGTAGGCCTCGAGAATCTGGTCCTTCGAGTACCGCCATTCGAGCGCGGTCGACAGCCAGGCCTCGTTGAGCTTGCGCGAGAGCGTCCGCTCGGGCGTGAGGAGCCGGCTCTTCACGAGCTGCTGCGTGATCGTGCTGCCGCCCTCGACGACCCGCCCCTTGCGCACGTTCGCCCAGAGTGCGCGCAGCACGCCGCGCGGATCGAGGCCGCCGTGCTCGTAGAAGCGCTCGTCCTCGATGGCCAGGATGGCGGTGCGCACCATCGGGGGAACGTCGGCCAGGTGAACGGGCCGGATGTTCTCTCCCATGCCCGCGCCCGCGCTGGCGAGCAGCTCGGGAGGCAGCGCCACGCTCTGCACGTCGGCACCGTTCTGCCGCAGGCGGGTGATGCGCCCGTCGGACACGGTCAGGCTGACCCGGCCCGCGCCCCCGCCTCCGGACCCCACGTTGATGTCCCAGGCGCTGTCCGTCCGCGAGAACTGTCCCGGCCCCGCCGCGCTCCGGCTCTCGCGGTAGCCGAGCCGGCCGAGGAGACCGGCCAGATCGAGCGCGCTCACCGAGACCCCGGGCCGGAGCAGCGGCGGAGCCGCGTAGAGGAGGGTCGAGCGGCGGGCCTCGACCCGCTCGAACTTGGAGAGGGCGCGCGCGGAGTAGATGGCGAGACCGCCCCCCACCACGATGAGAATCCCGAGCAGCGCCCCCGCGAACAGCGTCAGGCGCCGCAGGATCCGGAAGCGGCCCTCCCACAACGTGACCATCAGCCGTCCGCGCGCACGCTCTGGGAGGGCGATGAGAGGCTCAGGAGCCGGCGCCCCTCCGCAGGGTGACCATCACCAGCCGGGCCACGTCCGGATCGTCCGAGAGCTCGACCACCACGAAGTCGCCGATGTGGACGTCGCCGAGCGCGATCGTGTTGTCCCGGAACGCGTCCTTCGGGTCCCGAACGATCTGGTTGCGCTGCGACCAGAGCACGATGGCGTCGCGGGGCACCTGCACCGTGAAGGCCCGGCGCTCGCCCCCCGCTCCGAACTCGTCGACGGTGAGGGTACGCGCCTGAGGATCCACCGCCAGCACCGTCCCGGCGTGCCGCTCCCCGGCCGGCGCGGCCGGCGGGGCGAGCAGCGCAAGCAAGCCGCCGAGCAGCACCGCCACCGCCCCGACGCGCCCCCCGGAGGCGCTCATGAGCGGGGCGCGGCGGGCGCTCCCACTTCCGCCGCCTTCATCTTCCGGACCAGCTCCGCGTACGAGGAGGTCTGGATGATCTTGTCGAACTGGGTCCGGTAGTTGTTGATCAAGCTCACGCCCTCGACGGCCACATCGTACACGAGCCATCGATCGCCTCGCTGCTGCATGCGATAGTCCACCGGAATCTCGGTGCCTTGCTTGGTGACGAAGCGGGTGCGCACGGTCGCGAGCCCGCCGTCGACCGCCTCCCCCGCGTAGGCGATGCGCTCGCCGCTGTACCGCTCGATCTTCGAGATGTAGGCCCGCTCGATCAGATCGGTGAAGAGCGCGGTGAACTCCTGGCGATCCTTCTCGGAGAGGGTTTGCCAGTGGCGACCGAGGGCGCGCTTCGCGGTCTCCGTGAAGTCGAAGACGACCTCGGCCTCCTTGCGAATGGCGGCCCGACGGTCCTTCACCCGAGCGTCCGTCTTGAGGGCAGGGTCTTCCAGCACCTTGACGATCTGCTCCACGGACGACTTGAGCTGGTCGGTCGGCGCCCCGGCCTCGACCACCGGGGCGCCGGCCAGGAGTCCCGCCACCGCCACCGGCACGAGCCGCGCGACGAGCTCCACGCGCACGTTCAGGCCGCCCGCGTCAGGATGGCCGGATCCACCTTGATGTGATCCTCGACCTGGAAGTCGGAGCGGCTCCGGGAGATCTCCCGCCGGGCCACGTCGACGGCGGCGGAGCGGAGCTCGGCTCGCGGCACCGCGCCCTTGATCTCGACGACGAGCGGGGTGCCCTTCCACAGCGGCACGTGGGCGGTCGGCGTCAGCGGCAGTCCGGCGAGCGAGGCGTCCATCAGCAGCGCGTCCGACACTCTGGCCTGCGCCGCCACCGCCTCCTCCTCGCGCTTGCGCTTGAGATCGTAGAGCTTCACTCCGATTCCGAGCAGCACGACCAGGGACAGCATCGCTGCGACGACGATGATTTCCATGCTCGTCACCTCCGTGGCTCCTCGCGGTGCATCGGCCATGCCAGGGGGATGGGCCCGCACCTCACGTCCAAGTTACCACCCCGTAAGGCGCCGGCCATCACAACTGGACGAACCGTCCCGACCGAGTAGGAATTTCCACGACCATCGTGTAAAGCTTTCCAGGGCGACCCCGGACGGCATCGAGAGGCGCGACGCGTCAACGCGCGCCTTGTGGCAGCGGCTCCCAGGTCCACTCCTCCTCCAGCACCGCCCGGGCCACGTCACCCAGCCGCTGCCGGGAGTTCATCGCCTGCTTGCGCAGCCATCGGAACGCCTCGGCCTCGCTCAGCTGACGATCGCTCATCAGCTTGCCCTTGGCCTGGTCCACGAGCGGACGCTCGGCCCGCGCTTGCTGCATCCGTCGGATGTCGCGAAAGCGCGCGAGCGCGAGATCGAGAGTGGGCGCGACCTCCGCCGCGCGAAGCGGCTTCAGCATGAAGCCCATCACCCCGGCGCGATTGGCCTGCTTCACGACGGCGGACGCGGTGTCGCGAGTGAACAGCACCGCCGGGCAGTCGCACGCCGCGGTGATCCGCGGCATCAGCGCCGGCTCGCGCCGCCCCGAGAGACTGGGCGCGATGATCAGCACGTCCGGCCGGGTCTGCTGCATCAGGGCCACCGCGTCCAGCCGCAGGGGCGCCTCCAGCGCCACCGTGCCTCCCGCGTCCTCGACTGCCGCGCGCAGTGAGGCGCGCGACGCGGTGTCGCCGTCGAGCACGGCCACCCTCCAGCGGGGCGAGTCACTCCTCCACATCCTGCCGATCATTCGCATGGGACGACCTCCTGAGGCCCCGACGGTTCGCAACCCGCGTGCCAAGGCCACTCGACCGACCCAGGGAAGAAACTCCTCGCCGACTCCAGTACTTCTTCCCTGCTCGAGCCCCGTAGATGCCGAGACCGGCCGCTCGACGTGTCGACTCCGTGCCGCCCGCCCCTGGCACATACCTTGCCTGCTCTCGTGGCCATGCTGAGGCTCAAAGGAGAGAACGACGCGGACGAGCGGGACGAGATCACGCGCGAGGACGTGTTTCCGGGGCACGAGATCGCCGAGCCGGGCGACGAGGGCGCCGACGAGGTCGACCGGGACCGACCGAGATGGACGCCACCCCTTCGCGGGCTCGCCGTCGCAGCCGGGACCTTTGTCCCGACCCTCCTCCTGATCTTCTTCGGTTTGCCCTACGTGCTGGGATCCGGAGCGCCGGCAGGGACGCCTGCGCCCGGCCCGCTGGCTTCCCGCGACACCGACTCCGGGTTCGCGTCGACGCCGTCCGCCTCCAAGGTGCTCCGCGGCGACGCGTCGAGCGATCAGGCCGGCCGAGGGATGGGCGGCTGGCTCTTCTCCAGCCCCTCGACCTCCAGCCCTCCGGCGGTGGAGGAGCCGAAAGCCGGGTCGCCCAGGGGCGATCCGCCGAGAGCCGACTCTCCGAGAGCCGATTCGAAGATCGACGAGCCGACCCCGGCGGTCGTCCCGGACTCGCGCCCGTCGCTACCGCCACCGAGTCGACCGGGCCGCGGGGAAGCCGCTCCAGCGCCCGCACCG
>DATFAJ010000016.1:0-3809 GCA_035254745.1 Candidatus Methylomirabilota bacterium
GAGCGCGGCCACCGTCACGTCCTCCGGATACGTGCCGAACTTCACCCCGAAGCCGCCGCCCACCTCGGGGGCGACCACCCGGATCTGGTTCTGCGGCATCTTGAGCGCGTCGGCCAGCCCGCCTCGGAGCACGTGGGGCGCCTGGTGGGTCGCCCACACCGTGAGGCCCCCGCTCGCGAAGTCGGGCGCGGCCATCACCGCGCGCGTCTCCATCGGGATGCCGGAGAGGCGCTGGCTGTTCATGCGCTGCTTGACAACCTTGTGGGCTTTCGCGAAGGCGGCGTCCGGGTCGCCCGCCTTGATGGTGTTGGAGTGCTCGATGTTCTTGGGCGCATCGTCGAAGAGCTGGGGCGCCCCGTCGGCCATGGCCGCGAAGGGATCGGCCACCGCGGGCAGCGGCTCCCAGTCCACCTCGACCGCGGCCGCGCCGTCGGCCGCCGCCTCCGGCGAGAGCCCGAGGACCGCGGCCACCGGCTCCCCCACGTAGCGGACCCGCCCGACCGAGAGCGGGTAGTGCTGGCGCCCGGACTGGACCTCGCTCACCTCGCCGCCTTCCGCGGAGGCCTGGGCGGTCGGGATCGTGTTGACGTGCGGCCGCAACTCCTGCCCGGTCACCACCGCGACCACCCCGGGCACCTTCAGAGCCGCGGCGGGCTTGATGCCGCGGATTCGCGCGTGGGCGTGGGGGCTCCGCACGAAGGCCACGTGCTGCATGCCGGGCATCGCCACGTCGCCCACGTACTGCGAGGTGCCGGTGATCAGCCGCGGGTCTTCCTTCCGCTTGACGTGCGCGCCCAGGAGCTTGGAGGCCATGCCCGGATCTCCTCTAGATGATGCGGCAGGCTTCGGCGAACGGCTGCCGCGGGGGCCGGGGGCCCAGCTTGCTCGCGTCGCCGTAGCCGAGATTGCACAGGAAGTTGGACTTCACGCGCCCGTCCGGGAAGAAGGCGGCGTCGACCTTAGCGTTGTCGAAGCCGGACATCGCGCCGCAGTCGAGCCCGAACGCGCGGGCGGCCAGCATCAGGTAGGCCCCCTGGAGGCTGCCGTTGCGGAACGCGGTGGCCGCGATCAGCTCGGGCTTGCCCACGAAGTTGGCCCGCATGTCGGCGGTGGGAAACAGCCGCGGGAGCTGCTCGTAGAACTCGAGATCGTGCGCGACGACCGCGGTGACCGGTGCCTGCATGGTCTTGTCCACGTTGCCCGGGGTCAGGGCCGGGCGCAGCCGCTCCTTGGCTTCGCTCGACTTCACGAAGAGCACGCGCATCGGGCTGCAGTTGGCGCTGGTCGGCCCCTCGGCGGCCAGCTCGTACACCCGGCGCAGGAGGTCGTCGGGGACGGGGCGGTCGAGCCAGGCCCGGTACGTGCGGGCCTTGCGGAGGAGAAGGTCGAGCGCGTCGGCGGCGAGCGTGGGGCGGGCGTCGAGTTCGGGGCTCATGACCGTCGAGTATCGGGGCAGGCCGCGACCGCGTCAAGCGGACCTCGGGCACGTGCCCCTTGTGAACCCGGGCGCCATCGCTTAGCCTGTCGTCCATTCTCGCGCGGGTGCGCGAGCCCATCCCACTTCAGGAGACGCGATGCGCCGGGGCTCGGGGCCGAAGAAGGCCCCCGGTAAGATCAAGAGCAAGGCGCGGTCGGCGCCCACGAAGGCGCGTCCGCTCGCGACCCCGGCACCCCGGCATCTCGAGGAGCGCCTGGCGGAGGCCCTCGCTCAGCAGACCGCGACCGGCGAGATCCTGCGGGTCATCTCGAGCTCGCCCGCCGACGCCCAGCCGGTCTTCGACGCGATCGTGCGGAACGCGGAGCAGCTGTGCGATGCCGACTTCAGCGCGGTGGTGCGCTTCGAGGCGGGCCTGCTGCACCTGGTCGCGCTCAACAACCTGTCACCGGAGGAGGCGGACTCGTTCCGGGGGCTGTACCCGCGCCCGGCGGAGCGAGGCTTCGCCCTGGGCCGCGCCTTCGTGGACGGTCGCGTCGCCCACGTCGAGGACGTCCTGGCCGACCACGACTACGACCGCCGGACCCTGGGCCTGCTCGTACGCGCCACCGGCTATCGCACCTTCCTCGCGGTGCCCATCCTGCGAGGCGGCGTGCCGATCGGGGCGATCGGCTGCGCGCGGCGCGAGGTGAAGCCGTTCAGCGCGGCTCAGATCGACCTCGTCCGGACCTTCGCCGAGCAGGCGGTGATCGCGATCGAGAACGTCCGCCTCTTCCAGGAGCTGGAGGCGCGCAATCGCGATCTGGCCGAGACCCTCACCCAGCAGACCGCGACCGCGCAGATCCTCCGCGTGATCTCGAGCTCTCCGACCGACATCCAGCCGGTGCTCGACACCATCGCGGCCAGCGCGGCCCGTCTCTGCGAGGCCGAGCGCTGCTTCGTCTTCCGCTTCGACGGACACCAGCTGCACTTCTCGGCTCATCACGGGTTCACTCCGGAGGCCCTCGCCTCCGTACGAAGCATCTGGCCGGCACCGCCAGGTCGGGGGACGGCCGCGGGACGCGCGGTGCTCGATCGTCGCATCGCCCACATCCCGGACGTCCGCGAGGACCGCGAATACGCGGTCGCCGCGGTGGCCACCGCGGCCACGTTTCGCGGCATCATCGCAGTCCCGATGCTGCGGGAGGGCGTCCCGATCGGGGTGATCACGCTGCTGCGCCCGAAGCCGGGCCCCTTCTCGCCCAGCCAGATCGCCCTCCTCGAGACCTTCGCCGACCAGGCGGTGATCGCCATCGAGAACGTCAACCTGTTCGGCGAGCTCGAGCGACGCAATCAGGCCCTGGCCGAGACCCTGGAGCAGCAGACCGCCACCGGCGAGATCCTCCGCGCGATCTCGAGCTCCCCTACCGACATCCGGCCGGTCCTGGAGACGGTGGTGCAGGCGGCGGCCCGGTTCTGCGGCGCGCCGGACGTGGCCATCCTCCGGGTCGACCGGGACATTCTCCGCGGAGCGGCCGCGATCGGCCCGTTCGGCCGCGAGCTGGCCTCTGGCGTGGGCGGCATCGAGGCGCTCGAGCTCCCGCTGACGAGCGGGTCGGTGAGCGGACGTGCGGTGCTGGAGCGCCGCAGCATCCACGTCCACGACCTGCTCGCCGAACCCGAGGACGAACTGCCGATTGGCCGGGATCTCCAGCGCCGGTTCGGGCACCACACCATTCTCGCCACTCCGCTGCTCCGGGAGGGCACGCCGCTCGGGGTGATCGTGCTGTTCCGCACCGAGGTACAGCCCTTCTCCGACCGGCAGCTGGACCTCGTCAAGATCTTCGCGGACCAGGCGGTCATCGCGATCGAGAACGTCCGGCTCTTCCAGGCGCTCGGCGCGCGCAACGCCGCGCTCAGCGAGGCGCTGGAGCAGCAGACCGCGACCAGCGAGATGCTCAAGGTCATCAGCCGCTCCACGGTCGATCTGCAGCCGGTCCTCGAGACCGTCGTCGAGAGCGCGACACGTCTCTGCGGCGCGACCCGTGGCCACATCTTCCGCTTCGACGGGGAAGTCCTGCGCTTCGCGGTCGCTTACGGGGCCTGGCCGGGTTTCCAGGAGTACCTCGAGCGGAATCCGACGCGCCCCGGGCCCGGCTCGGTGGCGGGCCGGGCGGCCGCCGAGCGACGAGCGATCCACGTCGACGATGTGCTCGCGGTGCCGGACTACGAGTACGGACCGCTCGTGAACGAGCAGGATTATCGCACCGTGCTGGCCGTTCCCATGCTCCGGGAAGACGTCCTCCTCGGGGTGATCGTCATCTTGAAGGCCAGGGTCGAGCCGTTCAGCGAGAAGCAGATCGAGCTCGTCACCACTTTCGCCGATCAGGCCGTG
>DATFAJ010000017.1:0-3872 GCA_035254745.1 Candidatus Methylomirabilota bacterium
CCTCGGCCATCGCCTTGTGGGCCAGCATCTGGTGCCCCGCCATGTCGCCGATGGCGTAGATCCCCTTCACCGAGGTCTCCATGGTGGCCGACACGGTAACGAACCCCTTCTCGGTGGCGACCGAGAGCGGCTCGAGCCCGAGCCCGCGAGTGCGGGCGGCCCGTCCCACCGCCATCAGCACCTGGTCGGTCTCGAGGGTCTCGGTCTTGCCCTCCGCCTCCACCGCCACCGCGACCGAGGAGGCCCCCGGCGTCACCGACTGCACGCGCACCCCGGTGCGGACGGTGATGCCCCGCCGGGAAAAGAGCCGCGCGATCTGGGCCGAGACCTCCTCGTCCTCGATGGGCAGCACCCGCGGCAGCGCCTCGAGCACCGTCACCGAGGTGCCGTACGCCGCGTACACGTCGGCGAACTCGACGCCCACCGCGCCCGCCCCGATCACCACGAGGGAGCCGGGGCGGCTCTCGTTGGTGACCGCGCCGGTCGAGGAGACGATCCGCTTCTCGTCGATGGTCACGCCCGGCAGCGAGCGGGGCTCGGATCCGGTGGCGAGGATGACGGCCCGGCGCGCCTCGAGGGTCTGGACGCCATCCTTGCCCGCGACGTCTTTGCCTGCAACCTCCACGACGCGTGCGCTCTTGAGCGTGCCCCTCCCGGGAAACAGCGTGATCTTGTTCTTGCGGAACAGGAACTCGACGCCCTTGGCCATGCGGTCGGCCACCCGGCGCGAGCGCTGCACCGCCTGCGCGTAGTCGGCCTTCCACTCCCCGACCGTGATCCCGAACTCCTGGGCGCGCTGGAAGAGCCCGACCACCTCCGCGTTGCGGAGCAGCGCCTTGGTGGGAATGCAGCCCCAGTTGAGGCAGACGCCGCCCGGCCGGTCGTCCTCGACGGTGGCCACGCTCAGGCCGAGCTGGGCGCAGCGGATGGCCGCCACGTAGCCGCCGGGCCCGGTGCCCACCACCACCACGTCGAACGCCTGGGTCGCCACCGGCTACACCAGCAGGCGCAGGGGCTCTTCCAGCAGCCGCTTGAGATCTTGGAGGTAGCGGGCGCCCATGGCCCCGTCCATCACCCGGTGGTCGCAGGAGATCGTCATCTTCATCCGGCGGCCGATCCGGATCTCGCCGTCGTCCACCACCGGCTTCTGGAGCACGGAGCCGACCGCGAGGATCGCGCCCTCGGGGGGATTGATGATGGCCGAGAACTCCTCCACGTCGAACATGCCGAGGTTCGAGATCGAGAAGGTGGCCCCCGACATTTCCTGCGCTCGGAGCTTTCCCCCACGCGCCCGGTCGGCCAGGTCGCGCGACTCCACCGCGATCCGCCCGAGCGCCTTCACGTCGCAGTCGCGCAGCACCGGGGTGATGAGCCCCTGCTCGAGCGCCACCGCGATGCCGATGTGGGCGCGGTGGTGGACCCGGATCGCCTGGCCGTTGAGCTGGGCGTTCACCCCGGGGTTCTTCCGCAGGGCCAGGGCCGCGGCCTTGATGACCATGTCGGTCACCGAGATCTTCGGCTGGCCGTCGAGGCCGTTCAGCTGCTCGCGGAGGGCCCACGCCGCGTCCATGTCGACCTCGGAGGTGACGTAGAAGTGCGGCACCGGCGCCTTCGACATCGGCATGCGCTTGGCGATGGCGGCGCGCATCGCCGACATCGGCACGTCCTCGTACTCCGCCTCGGGCCGGGGCGGGACCACGAACGCGGGCCGGGTCGGCACCGCCTGCGGGCGCCCCGCGGCGGGGGCCGCCGCCGGGACCGCGGCGGGGCGGGGCGCGGTCCTCGCCGCCTCCACGTCCGCGCGGATGATGCGCCCGCCCGGGCCGGTTCCCTGGATCAGGCGCAGATCGACCCCCGTCTGGCCCGCGATCTTGCGCGCGAGCGGCGAGGCCTTGACGCGGCCGCCCGCGGGCGCGGCCGACGCGGCGGCCGCCGCCGGGGCCATCGGCATCACCGCGGCGGTCGCGGGCACCGACTGGTAGCTCTCCATCGCGGGCAGCGGACCGGCGGGCGGGGGCGCGGCCGAGGGCGCGGTGGCCGGGGCGGGCCGCGGCGCGGGTGCCGCGGCGGCGGGCGCGGTCGGGGCCGGCCGGGCGGGCGCGGCGGCGACGCTCGAGATGTCCTCCGCCGGGTCCGCGATCACCGCGATCAGGTCGCCGACCGGCACCTGGCCGCCCTCGGCGATCACGATCTTGCGCAGCACGCCGCTGCCGAACGCCTCGACCTCGACATTGGCCTTGTCGGTCTCGACCTCGACGAGGACGTCGCCGCCCTTGACCGTCTCGCCCTCCTTCTTGAGCCACTTGATGACCTTGCCGGTCTCCATGGCGTCCGACAGCTTGGGCATGATCACCTTGGTGATCATCGGTTGCACACCCGCCGGATCGCCGCCGCGATCTTGGCCTTGGACGGCGTCTTGAGCAGCTCGAGGTTCTTGGCGTACGGCATCGGGGCGTTCTCGCCGGTGACCCGCTCGACGGGCGCGTCGAGGTCGTCGAAGGCCTTCTCGGTGATCTGGGCCGCGATCTCCGAGCCCATCCCCGCGAAGCCCGCTCCCGCCTCCAGCACGACCGCCCGGTGCGTCTTGCGCACCGACCCGATGATGGTGTCGGCGTCCATCGGACGCAGCGTGCGGGGATCGACGATCTCGACCGAGATGCCCTCCTTGGCGAGCTCCTCCGCCACCTCGATGGCGCGATAGAGCATGCCCATGTAGGCCACCACCGTGATGTCGGTGCCCTCGCGGCGGATCACCGCCTGGCCGAGCGGGATCAGGAAGTCCGGATCGTCCGGCACCTCGCCCTTCACCGCGTACAGCGTCTCCGCTTCGATGAATATGACTGGATTGTCGTCGCGGATCGCCGACTTGAGCAGGCCCTTGGCGTCCGCCGGCGTCGAGGGCCGCACCACCTTGAGCCCCGGCACGTGGTAGAAGTACGTCTCCATCGACTGGGAGTGCTGGGCCGCGAGCTGGGCCGCCGGCCCGCCGGGCCCGCGGACCACGAGGGGGATGTTGTACTGGCCGCCCGACATGTAGCACATCTTGGCCGCCGAGTTGACGATCTGGTCCAGGGCCAGGATGGAGAAGTTGAATGTCATCATCTCGATCACCGGCCGCAGCCCGAGCATCGCCGCGCCGACCCCGACCCCGGTGAAGCCGGATTCACAGATCGGGGTGTCGACGATCCGCTTGTCGCCGAACTCCTTGAGCAGGCCCTGGGTGACCTTGTACGCGCCGTCGTAGAGCCCGACCTCCTCGCCCATCACGAACACGCGCGGGTCCCGCCGCATCTCCTCGCGGAGCGCCACGTTGAGGGCCTCGCGGTAGGTCATCACCGACATGGCGTCAGGCCTTGTACACGTCGGTGAACAGCTCGTCCGCGGGCGGCTCCGGAGAGGCCTCGGCGAACGCCACCGCCTCGTCGGCCAGGTCGTTCACCGCCTTCTCGACGTTCTTGAGGTCGGCCTCGGTGAGGACCCCCTCCTTGAGGCAGCGGTCGCCGAAGAGCGTGATGGGATCCCGCAGCTTCTCGCGCTCGACCTCTTCCTTGGTGCGGTAGACGGATCCGGCGGGATCGCGCATGGAGTGGCCGCGGAAGCGATACGTCCGCGCCTCCACCAGCGCGGGGGTCTTGTCGCGCCGCGCCCGCTCGATCGCGCGGCCGACCACCTCCCGCACCGCGAGCACGTCCATGCCGTCGACCGGCTCGCCCGGGATGCCGTAGGTCTCGGCGAAGCGCCAGATCTCGGTCTGGGCCAGGGCGCGGTGGATCGCGGTGCCCATCGCGTAGCGGTTGTTCTCGCAGATGAAGATCACCGGCAGCTTCCACAGCGCGGCCAGGTTCATCGACTCGTGGAACTCGCCCTCCGGC
>DATFAJ010000018.1:0-2656 GCA_035254745.1 Candidatus Methylomirabilota bacterium
GCCGCCGACGGCTGGTTCCGGACCGGCGATCTCGCCACCATCTCCGACGACGGCTACGTGAGCATCGTGGGACGCAAGCGCGAGCTCATCCTCCGCGGCGGCTACTCGGTGGTCCCGGGCGAGGTGGAGCAGGCCCTGCTCGCCCATCCCGCGGTGGCGGAGGCGGCGGTGATCGGCGTCGCGCACCCCGAGCTGGGCGAGGAGGTGGCCGCGTTCGTGACGCTGCGGGCGGGCGCGCGCGTCGAGCCCGCGGACCTGATCGCGTTCTGCCGGGAGCGGCTGGCCGGCTACAAGTATCCGCGGCGCGTGACGGTCGTGGAGGCGATGCCCAGGAGCGCGACCGGGAAGATCCTGAAGGCGAAGCTCGGATAGGGAGGCGAGCGGCGTGGAGGTGCTCCCCCCACGCCGCCCCTATGTGAACGCGCGGCTCTCGTCGCGCGGCTGGTTGGCCCGCCTACTTCTTCGGCTGCTCGGGCGCCTTGGTGTCGGGGGTCTGGGTCTTGTCGGCCGCCGCCTTCTCGCTCTTCTTGGACGAGGCGTGGCGCTTCTTGGTGCCGTGCTTGGTCGCCGCGTCCTTCTTGTCCATCTTGTCCATCTGGGTGTCGCCCTTCGACGGAGCGGCCGGCGCGGGCGTCGTGGTCGGGGCCGGAGTGGTGGGGGTCTGCGCGAGCGCGGGACCGGCCACCCCGATGGCGAACACCGTCGCGGCCACGAGGGACATCACGTGAGTCGTCTTCATGGAGAAGCTCCTCTCTCTTCGTTGAGTGTGTTGAGTGCTGGTTGGTTGAGTGCGCAGTGGTTGCGCTAGTTGAACAGGTTCGTGAAGAAGCTCTTCACGCTGTGGCCGAACGATACGGCCCCCTCCTTCGTCCTGGTCCAGGCCGACTTGGCCTCGGGCTCCGCTGCCCGTCCCGCCTCCTTCATCCTCTCGCCCGCGGTCTCGGCACCGCCGACCACCGTCTTGCCGATGCCCTTCGCGGTGTCCTCGACCCCGCGGCCGATCTGCTTGGCGCCGCTCTCGACCTGCGCGGCGCCTTCCCGCGCCTTCGTGTCGTCCGCCGCCCCGACCGGCGCCGCGACCGCGGCGAGCGCCAGCAGTGCGACGAAGCCCAGGAGCGGGTTCTTCACTGCCCTCTTCATCACCGTCCTCCTCCTTGTCTCGTTGGTGTAACTTTGTGACCCGCGAGAAAGTTCACCGGCAACCCACATGCCAGCGAAGACGGGGTGCGGGCGACGCGAATCGGGCGCGTTTACGCCGGTTGGCGCGACGCCGCGACGGCCGCCAGGGAGGAATTACACGCCGGCGTGTAAGGATTACCAGGAGAACACGTGCGTGGGCGTGAGCTCGACGATGACCGAATCGGACTCGCCGAGCGCGGCCTCGCGCGGGTACTGCGGATACTTGGCGTAGAGACGGCGGCGGAGCCGCCGAAAGCGCGGGCCGCGCTCGATCACGCGCCCGGTACCCTGCACCATCACCCCGGTGATCTGCGACCAATCGTCCGAGTAGACGTCGACGGTCAGGGCGAGGCGTGCGTTCGCGCGCACGTTGCGAACCTTGCGGCCGCGGCGGCCCGAGCCGAAGTAGATCTTCCCGCCCACCACCACGTGGCAGACCGGCACCAGGTGCGGCATGCCGCCGCCGACGGTGGCGACGTGCGCCACCCGCTCCCACTCCAGCATCTTCGCCTGCGCCTTCGTCAGTCGCATGGGTCGCCTCCCTGAGGATCGAGTGTAGTGCACGGGCGCATTGCCCCCGGTGAAGCCTTGTTGTAGATTCCACCGCATGAAAAGCAAGGCCTCGACCAAGAAGTCCAAGACGTCGTCCGCTCGCGCCAAGGCGAAGCCCCAGCCGAAGCCGGCGGCCCGGAAGGCGGCGGCCAAGGCCCCCGCGGCCCGGGTCACCGTCGCCACGGCTCCCAAGGCCGCCGCCTACACCCCGAAGCCGATCGAGGGGATCGGCTGGGCGCCCTTCCGCTACAGCCGGTAGCTCCTCCCTCGCGCGCCCGGATCTCCGGGCGCGCCCGGGTCGGGCGCACGGCCGTGGTGGGTATCCTCCTGCTCCTGCCGCTGGGCGGCGGCTGCGCGGCCCTGGAGCGGCTCGGGCAGAACTGGTGGGAGCTCCGCCGCGACTCGTCCGGCCAGGCGCCGGACCCGGTGGCCGCCCCCGACGCGGTCATCCAGGTCTACGCGGCCCGGGCCGTGGGCTGGCGCGGGGTGATGGCGGTGCATACCTGGGCGGCCGTCAAGCCGACCGGGGCGGCGTCCTACACCCGCTACGAGGTCATGGGCTGGGGCGTGGGCCGCGGCGCGCCGGCCATCCGGGTGAACCGCGCCGGGCCCGACGACTACTGGTTCGGCAGCCGCCCCGAGCTGCTGGTGGACCGGCGGGGCGACGGCGTCGACGCGCTGATCACCCGCATCCGGGCCGCGGTGGAGGCGTACCCCTACCCGGCCAGCTACCGGACCTGGCCCGGCCCCAACAGCAACACGTTCACCGCCTACCTGGGGCGGGCCGTCCCCGAGCTACGCCTGGACCTGCCCGCCACCGCCATCGGCAAGGACTTCATCCCGGGCGGGCTCCCGGTCGCCATGACCCCGTCCGGCACCGGGGTGCAGCTCTCGCTCTTCGGGCTGCTGGGCCTGATGGTCGGTG
>DATFAJ010000019.1:0-5317 GCA_035254745.1 Candidatus Methylomirabilota bacterium
ATGGCCTGGTCGCCGGTGCAGATGGAGGTCGCGCGCGACCGCGCGTTCATGAACCAGGCGACCATCCCGAGCACGCGGCGACGGCTCTCGAAGCGCACGTCGAAGCGGCCGCCGACCACGGCCGGATCCGCCAGCGCCGCCGCGATCGCGCCGGGGGCGCCGTCGGGTAGCCGGGTGTCGGCGTGCAGGAAGAGCAGCACGTCGCCGCCCGCCTGCCGCGCCCCCGCGTTCATCTGGCTGGCGCGCCCGCGCGCGCCCTCGAGGAGCCGCACGCCGGCCTGGCCCCTCACGACGTCGGGGGTCCCGTCGCGGCTGCCGCCGTCGACCACGATGATCTCGATGTCCGGCCACGCGCGCCGCAGGTCGGGCAGGAGCCGCGCCAGGTTCGCCGCCTCGTCGAGCGCGGGGACCACGACGCTGAGCCTCATTCGGGGGGGCCCGGCGCGAGGGTGATCGCGTCGTAGTAGGCCACCGCGCGCTCGCCGGTGTCGTCGGTGTCGGTCATGAGCGCGATGCCCTCGATGCGGGGCGGCTCGCCTCCGCCTCCGACGATGCGACGATAGTCGGCGTAGAGATCGCGGGTCTCGCTGACCCACGTCCCGGCGAGGGCGGTCCCGCTCCGCACCACCACGACCTTGGCGCGCGCGGAGTAGGCGTTGTCGAGCACGGTGCCCACCGGGAGCCGGCTCTCCCACACGTAGTTGAGGGCGAGCCCGGGCGGGTAGCGTCCGTAGAGGAGGCGGAAGGCGCCGTAGCGCGCGCGCTCCCACGCGCGGGCGCCGGCGGGGTCGTAGCGGAAGGCCACGTACACCCGCGCCGCGTAGTCATCGCCCTCCTTGCGGCGCGGGTCGGAGCGGGCGAGCACGCCCTCCACCTTCCAGCGCCACGACAGCACGCGGTGGACCCGCGGATCCAGGTCGAGGGGCCGGTAGAGCCCGGAGGCGGACGCGTCGCTCTCGGCGCGGAGCACGAAGCCCGGCCCGTCGCGTACCACCGTGTAGCGGGTGTGGCGCGGCACCCGCGGGAACGTGAGCGCCTCCCAGCCCGGGGGCGGGGCCGCCGGATCCGCGGGCGGGGTGAAGTCGCCCAGCCGGAGGGGCTCGGCCGCGCGCGCCCCCGCCCCGATCGCGCCCAGGCCGAGCAGGACCACGGCCAGGCGCGCGAGCCCGGCGCCCCGCATCAGCCCGTCCGCAGCAGGTCGTCGAGCGCGGCGCTGCGCCCGCGCAGCCAGCGCGGCAGCAGCGAGAGCACGACCAGCAGGACGCCGGCCACGCCCAGCAGCAGCACCATGCGCCGCACGTCCCACGCCCCCGCCACCAGCGCCCCCGCCGCCACCGTGTAGGCCACCGTGGCGGGCAGCATGCAGACGAACGAGGTCACCAGGTAGGCGCGGAAGGTGATCGAGGTCAGCCCGTACGCGTAGTTCTGGATGTTGAACGGGAAGATCGGGACCAGTCGCGTGATCATCACGATCCGCCAGCCGTGCCGGGCCACCGCGCGGTCCATCCGGCCGAGGGCCGGATACGGCGCCATCCACCGCTCCACCGCGTCCCGCGCGGCGTAGCGCGCGATGAGAAACGCGAGCGTCGCCCCGGTGGTGGCCGCGATCGAGGCGTACACGGTGCCGCCGACCGGCCCGAACACGAGCCCGCCCAGGATGGTGAGCGGCAGGGCCGGGACGAACGCGACCACCGCGACCACGTAGCCGCCCACGAAGACCGCGGGCGCCCAGGGGCCGAATCCGGCGATCCACTCGCGGAGACGGGCCACGTTCTCGAGCCGGACCAGCTCGGTGAGCCCGAGCGCGCGGACGATGCCCACCAGGGCGACCGCGATCAGCCCGACCAGGAGCAGCCGCCGGCTCAGTACTTGCCCCGGGCCCGCTCGCGGGCGGGCAGGTTCTCGAGGCAGGTGGTCCACCACCCGGTGCGGATGGTCTCCGCGAACTCGACGGGCAGCCCCTCGCGCTCCATCTCGCGGGCCAGCGTCTCGTGATCGTACGCGACCGGCACGAACTCCACGGCGAGATCGGGTCCCGCGGTGAGCACGGTGTACCAGACGTTGGGGCGGCCGTCGTTCTCCGGCCGGCCGATCACGCCGACGTTGATCGCGTGCCGGGCGTCCGGCAGCGCGCGGTGCCACTTGATCCCGGTGTGCGTGCACAGCATGATGTCGGCCTCGGCCCGCTCCAGCAGGTGGCGCAGGAGCCCGCTCGGGGTGGCCGACTCCCACAGGAACTCGTTGATCACCCGCGGCGAGCCGTGACACATCAGCACGCGGTGCGGACCCAGCTTCAGGCGGCGGTGCCGCGGCAGCGCGCCGAGCCATTCCTTGTTCTCGGCCGACGTGCCCTCGAACGTGTACCGGTAGCTGATCGCCGCGTAATGATTGTCGCGCGGGTCGGTGTAGCCGCAGCCGCAGTCGGGGCGCCCGGAGGCGAGCGACTCGTCGTAGTTGCCCTGGATGGTGAGCACCCCGTGCTCGCGCAGCAGCGGGAACACCCGGTCCGGGTGCGGACCGAATCCGCCCATGTCGCCCAGGCAGAACACCGCCTCCACGTCGCGCGCCCGCGCGTCGGCCAGGGTGGCCTCGAGCGCGAGCGCGTTGCTGTACACGCCCCCGAGGACCGCGATGCGCCGGTACTCGCCTAGCTGTTCCGGCATGTCATCCCGGTCTGGTGGCAGGTCGCGCACGCCGGGTGGTAGAGCGGCGCGGGCCGGAAGGACTCGGCCAGGCTCCCGGTCGACAGGCGCGCCCCCGGCAGCCCGGCCAGGATCGGGCACGCGTAGACTCCGCCCGCGGCCACCACGCGCGCGTCCGCGCACTGCAGCCGCGAGCGGTCGAAGCCCTCCAGGTCCTCCTCGGTGAGCGGCGGCTCGCCGGTCGCGGGCTGCCGGCCCAGGGCGAAGACCGGCATGATCTTGAGCCGCGGCCGCTCGACGCCCTGCTCGCGGAGGAAGTCGCGGAAGCGCGCGTGCAGGCCGCCCGGTCCCGCGTGCGCGTCGCGCGTGATCTCGGTGGCGGTCACGATGGGCAGGAGCCCGCGGGCGGTCAGGAGGCGCACCGCCGCCACCGCCTTCTCCCACGCGCCCTCGCCGCGGACCGCGTCGTTGCGCGCCCGGTCGGGATCGTCGAGGCTCACCCGGATCTCGAGCGAGTACGGGGCGCGGGCGGCCAGCGCGGCGAGCGCGTCGGCCTGCTCGGGGCCGATGAGGGTCCCGTTGGTGAGCACGGTCGTCGGAGCGACCTCGAGCGCCCGCTCCACGAGGGGCAGGATCTCGCGGTGCAGGAAGGGCTCGCCTCCCGTGAAGTAGATCTCCTTGACCCCCAGCCGCTCCGCCTCGCGGATGGCGCGCCGGATCGTCTCGCCGTCGAGCGGCCTGAGCCACGGCGCGCGCGGCCCGCTCGCGTTGATGCAGTGGCGGCACTCGAGGTTGCACCAGGTGCCGGTGATCTGCACCCAGAGCGCGGAGAGCCCGCGGAACGGAGTGAGCGGGGTCGCGGCCACCGGCGCGCGGACGAGGGCGGGCGTGCTCATTCGGCCGGCCGGTGCTGCAGCGCCCAGTCGTAGGCGCGATAGGCGTCGCAGGGCCGGGCCCGCCCGCCGATCGCGGCGCGCAGCGGACCCTCGTCGAGGTGGCGGAGCAGGAGGGCGGCGATCCCGCCCGTGGCCGCAAAGTCGTCCGCGTACCACTCGAGGATGCGGGAGCAGGTCACGCACCCGCGCGCGTCGAGCGCGACCTCCTGGTTCAGGAAGTTCCGCGCGGCCAGGTCGAGCTGCTGCTCCAGCGCGGCCGCCCGGTACACCCCGATGGGCGGGCAGGACTGGGCCCCGCAGGTGATCGCGAAGTGGATGCGCGGGTCGACCGGCTGCACCGCCAGGGCGAGGCGCCCGTCGCCCGCCGCGAAGGGACGGCGGCGCAGGAGGCCGTGGCGCGCGTTGCCACGGAGGACGCCGTGCTCGACGTCGTCCGCGCTGAGCACGACGCCGCCGACGCGATAGGCCACGCGGGCGAAGAAGCCGCGCACCTCGCGCACCGTCCGCCGGACGCCCAGGGCCACCACCCCGTGGAAGACCAGGGCGTTGTAGACGTTGATCCAGAACGCGAGCCGGGCCGGGCGTCCGGCGAGGCCACCGAGCTCGACCGCGGGCAGCGCGTCCGCCACCGCGGTCGCCGCGGCCCACTCCGGGGAGGCGCGCAGCGCGCGATAGTCGAGCCGCCCGTCCGCGCGGGTGAACGCTCCGATCGCGCCCAGCACCGCGCGCTGCAGGCGCTCGGCGACCTCGGCGGCGCCCGCGGGCGCGGCGCCGGCCTCGGCGGCGCCCGCGTTCAGCACGATGCGTCCGAACAGCGGTCTCATCCGGCTCAGCATGCGCGCGTCACGACGCGGGATGTCACAGCGGCGTGAAATCAGACGAACACGCCCTCGGGCAGGAACGCGGAGACGATCCAGTTGGGCGCGTCCACGATCTCGCTGATCTTGAGATCCACCGTGACGCTGCACAGGATGTAGGCCTCTTCCCGGGAGAGCCCGCGCTCGCGCACGAGGTGGTCGATCATGTAGCGCACCGCCTGCTGGGAGGCCGCGAAGAGGTCGGGCCCGTGCGCGGTGGTCGCGAACCAGGGACCGGGAGCGGTCGACGACGGCGATCGCGTGGTGCGCAGCTGCGGCTCGGCGAGGCCCCGGTCGCGCTCGAGGCCGAAGCGCGCGGTCACCCGACCGCTCATCTCCACCGCGGTGACGCAGACCTCGCCGTCGCCCTGGATCGCGTGGGTGTCGCCCACGCAGAACAGCCCGCCCTCCACCCACACCGGCAGGTAGAGGGTGGATCCCGCGGTGAGCTGCTTGATGTCCATGTTGCCGCCGTTCTTGCGGGGCGGCATCGTGCTGTGCCCTCCGGGGAGGTCCAGCGCGGTGCCCATGACGCCGGGAAAGGGATCGATCGGCACCGCGAGGTGCCGGCCCGCGCGCGCGTGGGTGCCGTCGCTCAGGTCCCAGATCTGGAGGTAGGGCTTGGCGAAGTCCGACTCGGGCAGCAGGCCGCGGCCCGGCCGGATCGCGGTCCAGCCGAAGTCGGCCGGCTTCACCTCCAGGATGTCCACCACCAGCACGTCCCCCGGCCGCGCGCCCCGGACCCGCACCGGCCCGGTCAGCGGATGTCCGCGGAAGGGCCCGCGCCCGAGCACGTCGGCGTGAGTGGAGGCGCGCGAGTAGTATCGGTCGGCCGCGTCGCGCGTCTCGAGCACCACCGTGTCGCCCGGCTCGATCTCGAGCCGCGGGGGGATCGCGTTGTTCCACTCGTACTGGACCTGGC
>DATFAJ010000020.1:0-3278 GCA_035254745.1 Candidatus Methylomirabilota bacterium
CCAGGGTCGGGGGCCCGCGGAATCGCGAGGTTAGGGATGAGGCCGCGGGCCCGGACCAACGAACTTCGTCACGTCGCGACCAGGATCGGAGCCCGGCACGAGCCGCCGCGCAGAATCTCCGCGACGTTTCTTCCCGGTCGCGCGTCCCCTCAGGCTTGCCGCGGCGGCAGCGAGGTGGCCGCGTAGGTCCCGGCCATCCCGCGCGTGTCCGGCTGGTACGGCACCGGAGCGCCCGGATCGACGGGGGTGATCGGCAGGGGCACGCCGTCGCGGCGGCCGAGCGCCCGCTCCACCAGCTCGAGCAGCGGGGCCTTCTCGTACTGCGCGTAGAAGCCGGCGGTGAGGCGGATCGGGTCGCCGGAGTAGAACCGCACGTACTGGGCCATGCGCTGCGCGAAGGCCTCGCCGGTGGCGTCCCACGCGAGCTTGAAGAGCGCGACGCGCTCCTCGGCGGAGACGCCGGCGCGGCCGCGGACGTAGCGGTCGATGTGGGGCCGCAGCTCGGGGCTCGCCAGATCGGCCTCGCTCGGGGCGTAGAAGAAGCCGCCCGCCGCGAGGGTCTGCACGATCTCGACGAAGCGGCTGTAGACCTTGCCGGTCTGCAGGTGGAAGGCGCGCAGGCCGGGGCCGCCCGGCACCCACACCCCGCTCGACAGCCGCTGCGCCATCGCCTCCGAGCCGTAGAAGACCGCGCGGGCGATCTCCAGGTGGCTCAGCATCTCGCCGAGCTTCTCCTGCACGTGGAGGAAGCCGGTGATGCCGATGGCGTCGGCCACCTTCATGGCGAGGCCGCAGAAGAACTCGAGCTGGCTCAGCATGCGGGCGCTGGTCTGCACGTTGAGCAGTGCGCCGTAGTCGGCGCCCATGGTGTTGATGATCTGGGCGCTCCCCGGGCTGCCGTCCACCATCACCCGGTCCCACGGGACCAGCACGTCCTCGAAGACCGCGATGCAGTCCATCTCCTCGAAGCGGCTCGAGAGGGGATGATCGAAGCGCGAGCGCGGCAGCGGTGACACCGTCTCGCGACAGATGAAGGTGAGCCCCGGGGTGGCGGTGGGGACGGAGAACGCGAGCGCGTAGGCGTCGTCGCCCGGGGGCACCCCGCCGAACGGGATCACCGCGACCTCCTCGGTGAGCGGGGCCATGGTCCCCAGCATCTTGGCCCCGCGCACCACGATGCCGTCGGAGGTCTCGCGCACCCGCCCCAGGTGGAGATAGGGGTCCTCCTGCTCGGCCGACGTCTTGCTGCGGTCGATCTGGGGGTTGATGAGCATGTGGGTGAGGAAGAGGTCGTGCTCCCGCACGTGCTCGTAGTAGCGGGTAGCGTTGTCCCCGAAGCGGGCCCCGGCCCGGGCGAAGCGGTCGGCCATCAGGTGCCAGCCGGTCACGAACTGGTTCATGAAGTCGGGCGAGCGCCCCATGAAGCCGAAGTTGTGATCGGCGCGCAGCTTGAAGTGCCGGCGTTTCTTGATCAGCTCCTCGCGCGTGCGGGGGACCAGGAACGAGGTGGAGACCGGCTGGCCGGTGGTGGGCGAGGGGTAGGTCATCACGTCGCGGTAGGCCGGGTCGAGCTGCATGTCGTACTGCTCGGCGATGGCGCGGATCGGCTCCTGGAAGACCGGCTCCGCGGTCACGTCGGTGATGCGCCGGCCACCCAGGTAGACGCTCGCGACCTGCTTCCGGATCGACTCGACGTACTCGCGTCCGCTGCGGGCCGGCATGGCGCCAACCTTTCACGAAACGCGCCGCCAAGTCAACCTCGGCTCGACAGGCCGGTGCGCGGATGGCAGAATTCGCCCAGAGACGAGCGCCACCCCCGAACCCCAACCGACGACGGAGCGCGCCATGGACGCCAACGTGAAGAAGACGGTGCTGCGCATGATTCCCTACGGGCTCTACGTGCTGACCGCCCGGGGCAAGGACGACGCGGTGGCCGCGGCCACCGTGAACTGGGTGACCCAGGCCTCCTTCGCGCCGCCCCTGGTGGTGGTGGGGGTGAAGACGGACTCGCACGCCCACGGCCTGATCAAGGAGTCGAAGGCCTTCGCGCTCAACGTGCTCGGCCAGGGCCAGCAGGCGATGGCCTTCACGTTCTTCAAGCCCGCGACCCGCGAGGGCCAGACGATCTCGGGCGAGCCGTTCCGCTGGGGCGTCACCGGCGCGCCGATCCTCGAGCGAACCCCGGCCTTCGTCGAGTGCCGCCTGGTGGACACCGTCGAGCGCGGCGACCACTCCGTGTTCGTGGGCGAGGTGGTGGAGGCGGGCCAGGCCGGGCCGATCGAGGGCCGCGCGGACGACGCGACCCTGTGGCTGAAGGCGCTGGGGCCCAACGTCTTCTACGGGGGGTAGCCCGGGTCAGCGGCCCTCGATCGCGCCGCGACTCAGGACGTCGACGTCGAGGCCCGCGTCGCGCGCCGCGGCCGGCGTCGGCAGCTTGCCGAAGACGCGGAGCTGCATCCGGTCGACCAGGTCGCGGTACGACGAGGTCCGGATCACGTGGGCGAACTGGGCCCGGTAGTTGGCCACGAGGCTGATCCCGTCGATGGTGACGTCCCGCACCGCCCAGCGCCGGTTCCGGTAGACCATGTCGTGGTCGAGGTGTACCTCGCGTCCGCCGCGACGCCCGACCGACGTCCTGACCGAGGCCCGGTCCCGGTCGACCGTCTCGCCCAGGTAGTTGATCGTCACGCCGCCGCCCGCGTCGTCGACCGCCGCCACCGAGGCCAGCCAGAACACGAAGCCGCGCTGGACGAAGCCGGCGAAGAGCGTGGTGAAGTCGTTCTGCTCGGCCGCGGTGCGCGCCTTCCATTGACGACCGAGCGCGCGCTCCGCCGCGCCCCGGAAGTCGAACGCCTTGCTGAAGAGCGCGCGGATCGCGTCGAGGCGCTCGAGCGGGGGGGCGTCGGCCGGGGGCGCGGTGATGATCGCGTTCGCCTCCGCGTAGATGGCACGGAGCGTCTCGGTCGGTGGCCCTGCCTCGGCCCGGCCCGCCGCGAGCACGAGCGTCACCCCGAGCAGCAGGGCGAGCGGTCGCACCACGAGGCGAGCGTGTCGGGCCAGGGAAGTGGCGCCCATGAGTCGGCGGCGCTGGAACGTGCATCGCGTGTGCCACCGGCCGTGAGCAACCGCCCGGTGTCGAATCCGGGCATCGAGGCTGCAACTGCCGCGTCCGCACCCGCCGTCCGGATGGTCGAGCGCCGGTCGCGCGGGTTGCGACTACTCGGTCGAGACGATTCTTCCCGGTAGAAGGAGTCGCGCCGGCTCAGGCGCCCGGTCGC
>DATFAJ010000021.1:0-4022 GCA_035254745.1 Candidatus Methylomirabilota bacterium
GAACGAGTCGACCGCGGTGTAGCCCCGGTCGACCATCTTGTCGCCGACCATCGCCATCTCGTGTGCCCAGAGCACCCAGCCCAGCGCGAGCAGGAATCGCCTCATGGAATCCCCCTTGGTGGGCACTCCTGAGAGCAAGCTCCGGACCATCAAGAAACACTCGGTCTTTCAATTACTTGATGACGACTGGCTCAGAGGGCAGAGAAGCCGCGGTGCGAGCCTGGGCAGGTGAGTACCCAGCCTGGGGCTGCCGGCCCCGCGCAAGAGATGCCGGGGCCGCACGCCCGCTCCCACGTGGCGCGGGGCGAGGCCGTATACTGGCGCGCGTGACGCCGCCCCACACCCCGCAGCCAAAGGAGGCTCCAGTGGCCACCAAGATCGTCGTGTCTCCCAAGTTCCCCCCCGCGATGCTCGACATCGCGCGGAGCTTCGTGCCCGCCGGCTTCGAGATCGTCGTGGTGGACGCGGGCACCCCCGAGTTCACCGCCGCGCTCGCGGACGCCGCCTACTACGTGGGCTTCCCGCGGCCCGAGCTGAACAGCGAGTTCTTCAAGAAGGCCGCGGGCCTCAAGCTGGTCCAGCTCATCAGCGCCGGTTACGACCGGCTCGACGTGGCGGCGGCCAAGCGCGCGGGCGTGCCGGTGGCCAACAACGGCGGCTCCAACTCGGTGGCGGTGGCCGAGCACACCCTGATGCTGATGCTCGCGGTGTACCGCAAGCTCTCCTGGCACCACGGCAACGTGATCACCGGCAAGTGGCGGGTGGGGGACTTCGCCTCGAACCGGACCTACGAGCTCGAGGGCAAGACCCTCGGCATCATCGGGCTCGGCACCATCGGCAAGAAGGTCGCGCGCCGGGCCGCCGCCTTCGACATGAAGATCGTCTACTACGACATCGTGCGGCTCGCCGAGGACGCGGAGGACGCCCTCGGCGTCCACTTCGTGCTCCTGCCGGAGCTCCTGCGCACCGCGGACATCGTGTCGCTCCACGTGCCGCTCAACGCGGTCACCCGCAACATGTTCGGGGCGCGCGAGCTGGGCATGATGCGCCCCTCCGCGGTCCTCATCAACACCTGCCGGGGCCCGGTGGTGGACGAGAAGGCGCTGCACACCGCGCTCACCACCAAGGGCATCGCGGCGGCGGGGCTCGACGTCATGGTCGAGGAGCCGCCGATCGCGAACCACCCGCTGTTCGCGCTCGAGAACGTGACGTTCACCCCGCACACCGCGGGCCCCACCTGGGACAACTGGTTCAAGGCCTTCCGCAACGCCTTCGACAACGTGCAGCGGGTGGAGCGCGGTGAGCGGCCGCTCTGGGTGATCCCGGAGCTGCGGCAGTAGCCGGGGCGCCGGCCGCGTGAAGCGCACGGGCTCCCGCCGGGCCGGGACGGCGTCGGGGATCTTCCTCACCGGGATCCGCCGCGCCGCGGCCGGGCGGGAGCCCGATCGCTTTCCGCTGACCCTGCCGCTGTTCCGCGCGCTCGACCGGCTCGACTTCCGGGCGCGGGTGACCTTCCTGGTGGGGGAGAACGGCTGCGGCAAGTCCACGCTGCTCGAAGGGCTCGCCGCCGGGGTGGGGGCGGTCGCGGCGGGTGGGCGCGACCTCGAGCGTGATCCCACCCTCGCCGCGGCGCGCACCTTCGCGCGCGCCTTTCGCTTCCAGCGGGCCCGGCACCCGCGCACCACCCTCTTCCTGCGCGCCGAGGACGTCTTCGGCTTCACCCTCCGGGTGCGCCGCGACATCGAGGGCCTGAGCGAGGTGGAGGCGGAGCTCCGGAGCACCCTGCGCGAGGGCTCCTGGGGCCAGCGGCTCGCCACCGGGACCGCGGCCAAGGAGCGGGCGGCGCTGACCCGCCGCTACGGGGCGGATCCCGACGCGCGCTCGCACGGAGAGACCTTCCTGCACCTGCTCCAGCAGCGGCTGCAGCCGCGCGGCCTCTACTTCCTCGACGAGCCGGAGACGCCGCTGTCGCCGACGCGAGTGCTGGCCCTGCTCGCGATCCTGAAGGACCGGATCGCGCAGGATTGCCAGTTCGTCATCGCCACGCACTCGCCGATACTCATGGCGCTGCCGGGGGCCCAGATCCTGCTGCTCGAGGCCGACGCGATCACGCCGATCGAGTACGGCCTCGTCGAGCATGTGCGCATCACGCGCGCGTTCCTCGACGATCCCGAGAGCTTTCTCCGTCGCCTCTGAGCGCGCGCCGGTTTGACTTCGGCGCCGCCCGCCGCGACAATAGGGCCGATGAAGTGGCCCAGCTCACGCTCGATCGCCCTCGTGTGGCTCCTCGCCGCGCTCAGCCTGGTCGGCTGGCTGATCGTCAACCTCGACACCGCGGGCTGGATCATCCTCACGCTCACGGTGGGACTGATGGCGTTCGAGCTGACGCGTCGCCGGGACGGGCCGGGATCGGGGCGGAAGGGCCGCGTGCCCGACGAGCCGACCGGGTAGGGATCTTCCCCTCAGAAGTGGCCGGGCGGGACCAGCGCCGCGCGGCGCAGCGCCTCGCGGACGAGCGGCACGAAGAGCATCGCGACGAAGAACAGCGTCGCGAGCCAGATGACCAGGCGCAGCAGCCGCGACGGGGGCCGACTCTCCGACATATGCCCGGGAAGCCTATGCTCGGACGCCGGCGCCGTCAAGGCGCCGGGGTTGCCTTCCCGTATCTCGGTGGCTACACTACGCGGCATGCCACGGCCCTCGCACCCGACGACCGGCTGGATCCGCGCGAGCGTCGCCCTGCTCGCGCTGCTCGGCTGCGTGGGTATGCCGATCGAGGTCACGCTGGGCGTCGTCGAGCAGCCGGTGGTGCCGCCACCGCGAGCGGCCAGCGTGCTCCTGGTCGGCTCCTGCCTCCTGCTGATCTGGTCCGGTCTCGGCCTGCGGCGGCTGGCCGACGGGCGCGGGCTCGAGCAGCCGCCGAGCCCGAGCGCGTAGGACCGGAGCGCGTGGGCGCGCTCGACCGCACGCTCCGCTACCTGGGCCTGGGTGGAGCCGCCGAGCCCGACTCGCTGGCCGCCGACATGGCCGGACCCCGCGGGACGCGGCCGGAGCCGGGGGCCCTGGGAGAGGGTCTGGTCTTCCGGGGCGAGCTCGGCGGCGACGGCGACTTTCACATCGCGGGACGCTTCGAGGGAGAGATCAACGTGACCGGGCGGGTGCTCGTGGGCGAAGGAGCCGAGGTGGACGCCAACATCAATGCGCGCGCGATCGTGGTCGGCGGCACCGTGCGCGGCAACCTCTCGGCCACCACGCGGGTGGAGATCCTGCCCACCGGGGTGCTCACCGGCACGCTGCGCACCGGCAGCTTCTCGGCCGCCGACGGCGCCGCGGTCAAGGGCGAGATCTGGATCGAGCGGCCGACCGACGGCCGGCCGCCGGAGCGCCGCTCGTGAACCTGAGCGAGCTGCTGGCCTCGCGCGGGGCCCGGCTCGGCCTCAAGATCGGCGGGGCGGTCCTGGTGGTGGCGGTGCTGGGCCTGGCCGCCTGGCTCTGGCTGCGCGCCGAGGACTCGCGCGGCCAGGCGGCCCTGGCCGCCTCCGCGGACCTCGTGCAGCAGGCCGACGGCCCGCAGGCGACCGCGGAGGCGCGCGCCCAGGCGATCGCCTCGCTGCAGGCCGTCCTGGCCCAGCACGGCCGTTCCTCCGCGGCGGTGCAGGCCGCCTACGAGCTCGGCAACCTGCAGTACCAGGCCGGCGACTACGCGGCGGCCCGCGGGGCCTACGAGATCGCGCTGGCCAAGGGCGCGGCCGGGAGCCTGCGGACGCTGGCCGCTTCGGGCGTGGGCTACACGTGGGAGGCCCAGAAGAACTACGCCAACGCGGTGACCGCCTACGAGGCGGTCGCGCGCGCGGTGCCGCCCAAGCAGTTCTTCTTCGAGGACGCGCTGCTGGATCTCGCGCGTGCCCAGGCCCTGGCCGGCAAGCCGGTGGACGCGCTCGCGACGTACGAGCGCCTGCTCAGGGACGTGCCCGAGACCCGCCGGGCGCCCGACATCCGGGCCAAGATCGCCGAGCTGCAGG
>DATFAJ010000022.1:0-8582 GCA_035254745.1 Candidatus Methylomirabilota bacterium
CAGGCCTGGGACGAGGTGGAGAAGATCGCGGAGGGACGGCACGAGCGCTACGTGGTGGCGGACCTCGGCCGGTTCCTCGCGCGGGCCGGCGCCAAGGGTCGGACTCCGGACCGGGCGGGCTGAGCAGACGAGATGGGCGACCGTGACCCGGCCGTCACGTCGGTAGCGCGTTGCCCGACGCGTGACCGCCGTTGCCCGGCCGCGCGAGGAAGTCACGCATCGCCGCCACCGTGGAGGGGAAGGCGAGCTCCTCCCACGGGATCTCGGCGGGGCCGACCCACTCGAGGCGGTCGTTCTCGTGGCAGAGCGTGAGCGTGCCGCCCAGCACCCGCGCCTCGTACACGACGATGACCACCGGCGCGTCGGGGTAGGAGTAGACCCCGACCAGCCCGCCCAGGTCCACGGTGAGGCCGGTCTCCTCCCAGGTCTCGCGGAGCGCGGCCGCGTCCACCGTCTCGCCCCAGTCCACGTAGCCGCCGGGAAACGTCCACTTGCCGAGCGCGGGATTGATCGCCCGCCGGGTGAGCAGGAGACGGCCGTCCTGCCACGGGATCGTGCCCGCCACCACCTTCTGGTTCACGTAGAAGACGAAGTCGCAGGCCGAGCAGACCATCTCCGGGCGCTTCTCGGGCCCGACCGGCCGGAGCTCGAGCCCGGCCCCGCAGAGCGCGCAGAACCGGATCGTCTCCGGCGTGAGGTGGCGATGGGGCGCGTGCGGCGCGTCGGCCATGGCGCCGATCAGTCTAGCACGCGCGCCCGCGCGGTCTTGACACCCGGGGGCCCGCCACGAGAGGCTCGGGGTCCCGAGGAGGCCCGGCGCGCATGAAGTGGGTCACGCCCAAGCACGGCTTCGACGAGGTCTTCGACGCGCGCGGACGGGCCCGCCCGCACTACGCGGCGCTGATCTCGATCCTGGAGTCGTTCACCAAGGAGGACGTGGAGCGCCGGGAGCGACTGCAGCAGCTCACCCTGCGCAACCAGGGCATCACCTTCACGGTGTACGGCGAGAAGGACGGGCTCGAGCGCATCTTCCCCTTCGACTTCGTCCCCCGCATCATCCCCGCCGCGGAGTGGAAGGGGATCCAGGACGGGCTGATCCAGCGCATCACCACGCTGAACCTCTTCCTCTCCGACGTCTACCAGGACCAGAAGTGCCTGAAGGACGGCGTCATCCCCGCCGAGCTCATCCTCTCGCGCAAGGAGTACAAGCGGGCCCTGCTGGGCCTGGTCCCGCCGCGCAAGATCTACACCCACGTGGTGGGCACCGACATCATCCGCAACGATCGCGGCGAGTACCTCGTCCTGGAGGACAACTGCCGCGTGCCGAGCGGCGTCTCCTACGTGCTCGAGAACCGCAACCTCCTGAGCCGGGTGTTCCCCGAGTTCCTCGGGGCCTACCCGGTGCGCCCGATCAAGGACTACCCGACGCTGCTGCTCGAGACGCTCCGGTTCGTGGCCCCCCGGCGCGGGCAGAACCCGGTGGTGGTGATCCTGAGCCCGGGCATCCACAACTCGGCCTACTTCGAGCACTCCTTCCTCGCCCGCGAGATGGGCGTGCCGCTGGTGGAGGGGCGCGATCTCCTGGTCGAGGGCAACCATCTCTTCATGCGGCGCACCCACGGCAAGCGCCAGGTGGACGTGATCTACCGCCGAATAGACGACGACTTCCTCGATCCCCTCGCCTTCCGGCGCGACAGCATGCTCGGGGTGCCCGGGCTGCTCAACGTCTACCGCGAGGGCAACGTGGCGCTCGCCAACGCCCCGGGCGCGGGGGTGGCCGACGACAAGTCGGTCTACGCCTACATGCCGCGCCTCATCAAGTACTACCTCGGCGAGGAGCCGCTGCTGCCGCAGGTGCCGACCTACCTCGGGCACAAGAAGGACGACTTCAAGTACATCGGCGAGCACCTGGACCGGCTCGTGGTGAAGACCACCGGGGACGCGGGCGGCTACGGCATGCTGATGGGGCCGTTCGCCTCCGCCAAGGAGCGCGAGACCTACCTGGCCGCGATGAAGAAGAACCCGGGCAACTACATCGCCCAGCCGCTGGTGGAGCTGTCGACGCACCCCACCCACATCGGCGGCAAGTTCGAGCCCCGCCGGGTGGACCTCCGCCCCTTCATCCTCTACGGCGACCGCATCCGGGTGCTGCCGGGCGGGCTCACCCGCGTCGCGCTGCGGGCGGGCTCCTACGTCGTCAACTCCTCCCAGGGCGGCGGCAGCAAGGACACCTGGGTGCTGGCCCCCCGCGACGCATGATCCTCTCCCGCGTCGCCGACGGGCTCTACTGGATGGGGCGCTACCTGGAGCGCGCCGAGAACACCACCCGGCTCCTGCTGGTGACCGAGGAGCTCTCCACCGAGGTGCTCGGGCTCGACGAGGCCCTGGCCCGCGCCGCGTGGCAGGACCTGCGCGCCATCTTCCCCGGCTTCCCGGAGAGCGAGCCGCCGTTCCGGCACCTCGCCGCGCTCGCCTCCGCCTCGCTGCTGGGCCTCTCCATCGACCAGGACAACCGCTTCTCGGTCTTCTACTCGCTCAAGAAGGCGCGCGACAACGCCCGCTCGGTGCGCGAGGCGCTCACCCTGGAGGTCTTCATCAACCTGAACGAGACCTACCGGGAGCTCGAGGGCATGAGTCGCCGTCACCTCGCGGACCCCGCCACCTTCCGCAGCGCGATGCAGTCCACCCACCGCGGGCTCATGAGCACGGTGGGGGCCATCGAGCACACCCTGCCCCGCGACGCGGGCTGGCTCTTCCTCAAGCTGGGCGAGTCGCTCGAGCGGGTGTTTCGCACCGTGATCATCCTCCGCACCAAGCTGCCGGCGCTCGTCTCCGCCGAGCCCAAGGTCGACCTGCCGCTCTTCTACAGCCAGTGGCGCAGCCTGCTGCGCGGGCTCTCCTGCCTCGAGAACTACCGCAAGGTCTTCGGGGCCCGCCTCGAGCCGATCGACGTGCTGCAGTTCCTGCTCTTCGACCCGCTCAGCCCGCGCTCGGTGCGCTACGGGGCGAGCGCGGTCAAGGAGCACCTCGACCGCATCTCGAGCGCGAGCGAGCTGAGCCAGCCCGCGCGCATCGTGGGCAAGCTGGCCGCCGAGCTCTCCTACCAGGGCCACGACCTGATCCGCGACGGGCAGATCCTGCCCTTTCTCGACCACGTGCTGACCGAGCTGGGCCGCGCGCACGACGCGCTCTCCACCGTGTACTTCGGGAGCTGAGCCGCGGTGTTCCTCGAGATCGAGCACACCCTCTCGCTCGGCTACGACGCCTTCATCCGGGAGTCGTTCCTCGAGCTGCGGATGCAGCCGAAGACCACCGCGGACCAGACGCTGTCGTCCTTCGTGCTCGCGGTGGGGCCGCCCACCAAGATCTCGCGCTACCGCGACTGGAACGGCAACGCGGTGCACCACTTCACGATCGTGCACTACCACGACCGCATCGAGGTGGTGGCCCGCTCCGCAGTGAGCACCCACCCGGTCGCCCCCGGGCTGGACGCGGTGACCGACGTCCGCCCGCTCCCGGAGCCGCCCTACCCCCTGCTCGACTTCCTCGCCTTCGACGGCCCGGTGCGCCCGGGCGCGGCGATGCGGAAGTTCTCCCAGGGCGTGGTCGTCGCGCCCACCGCGCCCCTCGGCGAGGTGGTGCGGGCCTGCGGGCGGCACATCCGGGCCCACTTCACCTACCGCAAGAACGTCACCCGCTACGACTCGACCACCGACGACTTCCTCGCGCTGGGCGCCGGGGTCTGCCAGGACTTCACCCACCTGATGCTCGGCCTGCTGCGGCTGCGCCGGATCCCCTGCCGCTACGTGAGCGGCTACCTCCACGTCCTGCCGCGCGACGGGGAGGCGGCGCAGAGCCACGCCTGGATCGAGTTCCACTCGCCGACCCTCGGCTGGGTGCCCTTCGATCCGACCCACAACCGCGAGGTGGGCGATCGCTACGTGGTGGTCGCCCACGGCCGCCACTACGACGACGTGCCCCCCAACAAGGGCATCTATCGCGGCAACGCCGACGAGACCCTGCGGACCGAGGTGCGGACGCAGGAGGCGACCCCCAAGGACATCTCGGCCCTGCACGAGGAGATGGAGCAGATCGACGTGCCGGTCTACCAGGAGGTTCCGGAGCGCCGCGGGGACCGGCTCCGGCAGGCCGCCGAGGAGATCGCGGCCCAGGACCAGCAGCAATGATCGTCCGCCGGTTGACACCGCCACGCGCACGGTGCTAGAACTGCCGAGCCACCCCCACTTCCGAGGAGGATCCCTCATGTCGCAGCACCGCGCGCGCCTCACCGCCATCGTGGCACTCGTCGCCGTCATCCTGGTCTCGGCCGCGCTGATCCGCGGCAGCGAGGGCCAGGCGCTCCAGGGTGAGTACAAGATCGGCGTGCTCGAGCCGCTGACCGGCCCGCTCGCCTTCGAGGGCAAGCGGCACCTCGAGGGCTACGAGATCATGCGCGACATGATCAACGAGCGCGGCGGGGTCATGGGCAAGAAGCTCGTGTTCGTGGTGGGGGACGCGGTGGATCCGACCGCGGCGGGGAGCGAGGCCAACCGCCTCATCACCCGGGAGGGCGTCAAGATCATCACCGGGACCTACTCCTCCACCCTGTGCGGGGCGGCGAGCGAGGCGGCCTCGCGGCAGAACGTGATCTACTGGGAGTCTTCCTGCGTGGATCCGCGGTACGCGAAGCGGGGCCTCAAGAACGTGTTCCGCACCGAGATCGACGGCACCGGCTTCGGCTGGTACAACATCGAGTTCATCGCCAAGCACCTGGCTCCGCGCTTCAACCTGAAGCCGAACCAGATCAAGATCGCGTTCCTCTCCGAGGACTCCTCGTACGGCCAGGGGGTCACCGAGGCCGCCCGCGAGCGGGCCAAGAAGGACTTCGGGATGCAGGAGGTGGCGATGGAGTACTACGCCTTCGCCTCCACCAACGACTTCTCCCCGATCGTGGCCAAGCTCAAGCAGCTCAACCCGGACGTGGTCCACCACATCGCGCGGGGCAACGACGCGGTGCTCTTCTGGCGGCAGTCGCGCGAGCAGAACTTCATGTTCAAGGCCCTGGTGCACGCGGGGGCCACCGGGTACGGCTCCCCCGACTTCGGCAAGGCCCTGGGCGCGGAGGGCAACGGCCCCTTCGTGCTCGCCGAGCCCAGCACCGGCCTCCGCCTCGACGCCTTCCGCCCCGAGGCCCAGAAGCTCGAGCGCGACTTCACCGAGGCGGTGAAGAAGCGGGCCGGCAACGAGCCCTACGCGAGCCACCGCCTGGCCGGGGCGGGCCTCTGGCTGCTCAAGCTGGTGCTCGACCAGGCCAAGACCGACGAGCTCGAGAAGTTCCGCTCCGCGGTCATGTCGATGGACCTCCCGGTGGGCAGCATGCTCAACGGCTGGGGCGTGAAGTTCGCCGAGAACGGGCAGAACGCCAACGAGCGCGTGCAGCACTACATGCTGCAGTGGCAGAACGGCCAGATGGTGACGGTGTGGCCCGAGGAGTTCTCCACGCAGCGGGCCAAGTGGATGCCGCTCGGCCCCTGGGACCAGCGTAAGTAGCGGGCCCCGCGCCCGGTGGGCGCCGTCCCGCAGCTCGTCGTCTCGACCGTGCTCCTGGGGGGCGTCTACGCCCTCATCGCGGTCGGCCTCACCCTGATCTTCGGCATCATGCGGGTGATCAACTTCGCCCACGGCGAGTTCCTGATGCTGGGGATGTACCTCGCCTTCTGGTCGTTCACCCTGTGGGGTCTCGACCCCTACGTGATCCTGCTGGGCGCGGTGCCCATCTTCTTCGTCATCGGCCTCCTCACCTACGCCCTCGTCATGCGCGGGGTCATCAAGGCCAGCCACAACGTCCAGATCTTCACCACGGTGGGACTGTCGACCGCGCTGCAGAACGTGGCCCTCGTGGCCTGGACCGGCGACTTCCGCTTCGTGCGGCCGTGGCACTCCGCGGTGGTGATCCGGATCGGCGAGGCCGCCTTCAACCTCTCCCAGGTGGTGGCGTTCCTGGTGGCGGTGCTCTTCACCGCCGCGCTGGTGGCCTTCATGAAGTGGACGCGGGCCGGGCGCATCATGCGGGCGACCGCCCAGGACGTGGAGGCGGCGACGCTGATGGGCATCGACACCGACCGGGTCTACCGGCTCGCGTGGTCCATCGGCCTGGTCTGCGTGGGCATCGCGGGGGTCCTGATGTCGCCGCTCTACTCGGTGTATCCCACCGCCGGGCTCCAGTTCGTGCTGCTCGCCTACGTGGTGGTGGTGCTGGGCGGCCTGGGCGACATGATCGGCGCCCTGCTCGGCAGCCTGATCGTGGCCGGCGTCGAGGTGCTCGGCTCCTACTACCTGGGCAGCGCATGGAAGGAAGTGATCTACTTCGTGCTGTTCATCGCGGTCCTCGTGTTCCGTCCCGCCGGCCTCTTCGGCCAGCGCGGGGCCGAGACGCTCGGCGCGTGAACCCGTGAAGCGCGACGTCCCCGCCCTCGCCCTCTTCGGCCTGGCCGCGCTGGCCCCGGTCGTCACCCGCGACGGCTTCCTGCTCGACAGCCTGGTCCTAATTCTCCTGTGGGGCGCGGTCTCGGGCGCCTGGAACGTGGCCGGCGGCTACGCGGGCCAGGTCTCGCTCGGCCACTCCGCGTTCTTCGGGCTCGGCGCCTACTCGGCGGCCCTGCTCGCCACCCGGTGGAACCAGTCGCCCTGGCTCGGCCTGCTGGTGGGCGCACTGCTCGCCACCGTGGCCGGGCTCGTCATCGGCTATCTCGCGAACCGCCTCAAGGGCCCCTACTTCGGCCTCGCCACCATCGCGTTCTCGCAGGTCCTCCTGATCCTGGCCAGCCGCTGGCGTGCGGTCACCTCGGGCTCCGAGGGCGTCCCGGTGCCGTTCCGTCCCGGCTTCGCCACGCTCGGCTTCCAGTCCAAGGTCCCGTGGGTCTACCTGGTGCTGGCCCTGGCGGTCGGTATCTACCTGGTCGCGCGCTATCTCGAGACCTCGCGCCCCGGCTACCAGCTGGCGGGGGTGCGCGAGGACGAGGACGCGGCGGAGGCGCTCGGCATCCCGTGCCGGCGCCTCAAGGTCGCGGCGGTGGCGGCGAGCGCCGCGCTCACCTCGGTGTGCGGGGGGCTCTGGGCTCAGTACGTGGGCTTCGTCGACCCCTTCTACGTCTTCTCGGTCGATCTCTCGGTGCGCTTCGCGCTCAACAGCATCATCGGCGGCATCGGCACCGCGATCGGCCCCTTCGTGGGCTCGCTCCTCATCACCTCGCTCGAGACCTACCTGCGCGCGACGTTCAGCGACTTCAAGGCGGGGCTCATCGGCATCTACCTGATCATCTACGGCTGCCTCCTCATCGTGGTCGTGCGCTTCGTGCCCCAGGGCCTGGTGGGCTTCCTCGGGGAGCGGCTGCGCGCGATGGGACGCTATGCTCGAGCTTGACGCGGTCACCAAGCGCTTCGGCGGGCTCACCGCGGTCAAGGACGTCAGCCTGCGCGCGGCGCCCGGGGAGATCCTCGGCATCATCGGGCCCAACGGGGCGGGCAAGACCACGCTGTTCAACGTCATCTCCGGCTTCTACGCCCCCAACGCGGGCACCGTGCGCCTCGACGGGCGCGACATCGCCGGCCTGGCTCCCCACCACGTCTGCGCCCTCGGGCTCACCCGCACCTTCCAGCTCGTGAAGCCCTTCGGCAACCTCTCGGTGCTCGACAACGTGATGATCGGGGCGCTGACCCGGGTGCGCGCGGTCGGCGCGGCGCGAGAGGCGGCGCGCCGGGTGATCGCGACGTGCCGGCTCGAGGCCTTCACGGAGAGCCGCGCCCGCTCGCTGCCCATCGGCCTGCGCAAGCGCCTCGAGGTGGCCCGGGCGCTGGCCACCCAGCCCCGTCTCCTGCTGCTCGACGAGGTCATGTCCGGCCTCAACCCCACCGAGCTGGTCGAGATGATCGAGATCCTGCGCCGCCTGCACGCCGACGGCCTCGGCCTCATCGTGATCGAGCACATCATGGCCGCCATGATGCGCCTCGCGCAGCGCATCGTCGTCCTCCACCACGGCGAGAAGATCGCGGAGGGCCCACCCCAGGCGATCAGCCGCGACCCGCGCGTGGTCGACGCCTACCTCGGCGAGGAGTTCGTGCTTGCTGACGCTTGAGGGGGTGGACGCGTTCTACGGCGATCTCCAGGCGCTCCACGGCGTCAGCCTGGAGGTGCGCGCGGGCGAGTTGATGGCCCTGGTGGGGGCCAACGCGGCGGGCAAGACCACGACCCTGCGGGTGATCTCGGGCACCCTGCCGGCCCGCGCCGGCCGCGTGCTCTTCGAGGGCCAGGACCTCGCCGCGATGCCCGCCCACCTGCGCGTGGCCCAGGGCATCATCCAGGTGCCGGAGGGCCGCCGCCTCTTCCCGTTCATGACCGTGAACGAGAACCTGCTGCTGGGCGCGCACGCCCCCCAGGCCCGCGCGCAGCAGGAGGCCTCGCTCGACTACGTGCTGCGCCTCTTCCCGGTGCTGAAGGACCGCGCCACGCAGCTCGCGGGCTCGCTCTCGGGGGGCGAGCAGCAGATGTGCGCGATCGGCCGGGCCCTGATGGCCCGGCCCCG
>DATFAJ010000023.1:0-5940 GCA_035254745.1 Candidatus Methylomirabilota bacterium
GGTCGACCCGGGCCTTCCGCCGAGTCACCCACTTCATGACCGTGCGCTCCGGGCGCGGGTGCACTCGTCGACGAGGCGCTCCAGGTGGCGCCGGATCGCCGCCCGGGCGGTAGGCAGGTCGTCGCTCACCGCGGGCACGTCGGCCCACTGCTCGACCGCGGTCCCTGCCGGAGCGGTCTCGCCCAGGTCGCAGCCGAACGCCACGACCCGCGCGGCGGCCGCCACGTCGCCGCGCGTCAGCCGCCGCGGCGCCTGCCCGCGCAGATCGACGCCCTCGGCGAGCAGGGTGCGCAGCACTCCGGGCGCGATCACCGCGTCGGGCTCGGTGCCGGCCGAGGCCGCGGGAATGTCGAGGCCGCGCGCGGCGGCCATCCGTTGAAAGTCGGCGGCGGCGAGGACGCTCTTGGCCGCACCGTGCAGGCAGACGAAGAGAACCGGGCGATCCGTGGTCATCGTGTTTCCTCCTCTCGGAACTGGTCGAACTCGGTGACGCTGTCGGCCTTGGACCAGATCTCCACCCGGCCGGCGTCGGGAAACGTCTGATCGCGGACGGCGAACAGGCGCCGACCGTCGTAGGTGATCTCGAAGCGGTCCCCGGCGAAGTCGACGCGGAGCGTGTGCCAGGCCCCGGCCGCCACCGGGATCTTGATTCCGTAGGCTCCGGGCCGGGCGTCCACCGGGGTGAGGTCGGTGCGGCGGCCCTTCACGACCTTGTAGGCGACGACGTTGTCCTCGAGCGCGTTCGCGCGGGCGACGTAGTAGTTGTCCGCGTCGCGCCACCGCCAGACCACGCCGCCGGCCCGATCCTCGAGTCCCGCCACCGGCTTGAAGCGGGTCTCCACCCAGCCGTCGCGGTACGGCGCGCGCTCGTGCACCGCCCAGCCGAAGGCGGCCCCGCCCTCGTAGGTGAGGGCCTCGCCGTGGCGGCTCCAGCGGGCGGTGCCGGGGCCGGTCTGCCCGGTGAGCCAGCCGCCCGCGGCGTGCGCGGGCGTCACCGCGGCCATCACGAGGGCCGCCGCGGCGGCGAGGGATCGCGGGGGGCTCACGGCGCACCCCGCAGCCAGACGATCAGGAAGCCAGCGACCCCTGCCCCGGCGATCAGGATCGGCTCCAGCAGCGGGAGGATCCAGGAGTGCAACATATGTTGCGGAGACTACGTTATCTGTTTCATCTCGTCAAGGGGGCTGGAGCCCAGTCGGGTTGACAGATCACCTCCTCATGTGTTTAGTATATGAGTCCCACGGGAGGTGCAGAGATGAGCCACTTCGAGAGACTGCTGCAGGACGATCTGAACCGCCTGGTCGATCGAATCGCCGCGCGCGCGGGGGACGATGCCGCCACGGGGCTGAAGTCGGATCTGAGGACGCGCATCGAGCGCTCGGAGGACCGTCTGACGGTGCTCCGCGCGGCGCTGCTTGACGGTTACGCCGAGTGGGCCCGGGTGATCGAGGAGTGCGAGGATCTCTGGGCGCTGGCCGGGCTCAGGGGCGAGGCCCCGGAGGCGGCGGCGCACCTGCGCGCGGCCTGAGCCCGCGCGCGACTCAGGTCTGGCCGAAGAGCCGCCGGAGCCAGCCGCCGGGCCGGGCCGGGTCGGCCAGACGGTCCTGAGCGTCGGCCTGCTGGTAGCGCTCGAAGCGCTGCCAGTAGTCCGGTAGCCGGCGCGCCAGGAAGACCTGGCCGGCCAGGGGCCGTGCCGCGGCGGCGGACGACGCGGCCTCGGCCTGGTCGTACTGCGGCCGCAGCTCGACGGGCAGCTCGGCGAGGAAGCGCTCGCGGAGCCGGATGAGCAGGGCCCGGGCGGTGCTCTCGAACTCGGCGCGGTCGGCCGCGCTGGTGCTCTCGGGGGACGGCCGCCCCGCCTGTGCGCGCGTGTCCACCATCAGCTTGAGGGCCGCCATCTCGATCGCTTCGTCGATGCGCTCGCGAAGCTGGGCCTCGATGCGCTCGAGCAGGCCCCGGGCGTCGCCATGCTGGTGAGGGAAGGCGCCGCGGTGCGGCCACTCGCTCATGAGTGGCCGAGCATCCGCCGCAGCCCGACCGCCAGCGGCTCGGGCTCGAGTCCGAGGTCGGCGAAGAAGGGCGACGGATCGGTGATGCTCTCCTCCTCCAGCATGGTGAGCTGGTCGGAGGAGACGGGGTAGAACGGCAGCCACTCGAGCCCGCGGGTCACGAAGCGCACCGGACCCAGCGGAACGTGGAGCTTCCGGGCGCGGGCGCGTCCGAGCGCGCGTGCGATCTCGTCGAGCAGGTCCACGAAGGCGTACGGCGCGGGGCCCGCCACCTCGTACGTCTGCCTCACCGTCGCGGGTGTCCGGATCGCGCGCGCGAAGCCTTCGGCGACCTGCTCCACCGGGATCGGCTGGAGCCGGTACCGCCCGCTTCCCAGCACCGGCACGAAGGGCAGGCGCTTGATCACCCGGGCCAGCACCGACACGAAGGCGTCACCCCGCCCGAAGATGATCGACGGGCGGAAGATGGTCCAGTCGAGGCCGCTCGCCCGGACGGCCTCCTCGGCTTCCCACTTGGTCCGGTGGTAGCGGGCGCGGGCGCCGGGACGCGTGCCGAGCGCGCTCATCTGCACGTAGCGCGGGACTCCGGCCTTCCGCGCGAGCTCGAGCACGTTCCGCGTCGCCTGCGCGTGCAGACGCTCGAAGGTGACGCCGCGGCTCGGCTGCTCGCGGATGATGCCGACGAGATGGACGATGGCGGCGCACCCCTCGATGCTCGCGGTGAGGTCATCGGGCTCGAGCACGTCGCCCGGGACGCGGTCGATCGAGGCGAAACCCTTGAGATCGTGCTCCGAGCCCGGCCTCACCAGGCAGCGGACGAGAAAGCCCTGCGCAAGGAGTGCGCGAGCCACGTGCTTGCCGACGAAGCCGGTGCTGCCGGTCACGAATACGCGCTGCGCCACGAGGCGAAGCGTAGCACGGGGCATCGCGATTTTCGCGGCGCGCTCGGCCGACAACCTCGTATCATGGGGTATGCGCGGTCGCGCAGTGCCGTTCCTGGTGGCGCTCCTGATCTCCTTCACACCCATGGTGGTGACGGCACAGCCCGCGGCCTGGATGCAGGCGGTGGACGAGGCGGTGCGGGACTCGGTGGCCGCCTCGGAAGTTCCCGGCGCCGTTCTCATCGTGGGCCAGGGCGATCAGATCCTGCACCGGAAAGTCCTCGGGTGGCGCGCGACGGTGCCCCATCCCGAGCTGATGACCGCCGACACCATCTTCGACATCGCCTCGCTGACCAAGGTGGTGGCCACCACGCCTTCCGTCCTCCGGCTGTGGGAGCTGGGCAAGGTGGACCTGAACGCGCCCCTCGGCCGGTATCTCAAGGAGTTCAACACGCCCGCCTTCCAGGACGTCACGGTGGCGCGGCTGCTCACGCACTCCGCGGGCATGCCCGACCTGCCCTCGCACGAGGCGATGACGAAGGGCTTCCCGGAGGCGGCGCGGCTGCAGGCGAAGGCCGGGCTCTCGGTGGCGCCGGGCACGACCTTCCTCTACAGCGACACCGGGTTCATCATGCTCGGCGAGCTGGTGCGACGGGTGAGCGGCGAGCCGCTCGATCGCTTCGCCCAGCGCAACTTCTATACCCCGCTCGGCATGCGCGACACCGCGTTCGCACCGCCGCAAACGTGGCAGAAGCGCATCGCCCCCACCGAGGTCGTCAACGCGCACGGGCCGCTGCGGGGAGTGGTGCACGACGGCAACTCCCGCCTCCTGCACGGCGTCGCGGGCCACGCGGGCGTCTTCTCGACCGCGACGGACCTGAGCCGCTACTGCCGCATGCTGCTGTCGGGCGGGGCGCTGGGGGGTCGGCGCTATCTCAAGGAAGCCACCGTGCGCGCGATGTTCTCGCCGCACGTGATCAGCGAGACCACGCGGGGCCTGGGCTGGGACATCGCCTCGCCCTACTCCCGCACGCTGGGCTCCTACTTCCCGATCGGCTCGGTCGGCCATACCGGCTTCACCGGTACCGCGATCTGGATGGATCCGCCGAGCCAGGTCTACATGATCCTCCTCACGAACCGGGTGCATCCCTACGGCAAGGGCGACGTGGCGGAGCTGCGCCGCCGCGTCAGCGCGGCCATCGGCACGCGCTTCGCCTCCCGCGAGGAGCCGCCGGTCGCCCCGCCCGCCGCGGTCGAGAGCCCGACCGTCGCGCCGGCGGCGGATGGGCCGGCCCGCCCGGAGGGCCCCACGCTCACCGGTCTCGATCGGCTGGTCGCGGACGACTTCGCCCCCCTCGCCGGTCGCCAGGTCGGCCTCATCACCAACCAGACCGGCGTGGATGGCCAGGGGCGGCGTGGTGTCGATCTGCTCGCCGCCGCGCCCCGGGTGCGGCTGCGGGCGCTGTTCTCACCCGAGCACGGGATCACGGGGCAGGTGGACGCCAACGTGCCCAACGGCCGGGACGCGGCCACCGGGCTCCCGATCTGGAGCCTGTACGGCCCGGCACGTCGCCCGTCCCCCGAGATGCTGAACGGCATCGACACGCTGGTCTTCGACATCCAGGACGTGGGCGTCCGGTACTACACGTACCTGACCACGCTTGTCTACGCCTTGGAGGAAGGCGGGCGCCGCGGGATCCACGTCATGGTGCTGGACCGCCCCAACCCGATCACGGGGAGCGTGGTCGAGGGGCCGCTGATGGACCCCGACATGCGCTCGTTCACCGCCCCGCACACAATCCCGGTCCGGACCGGCATGACCATAGGCGAGTTCGCGCAGATGGTGGTCGCGGAGCGGAAGCTGCCGGTCAAGCTGACCGTGGTGCCGCTCGAGCGCTGGCAGCGCGGGCAGTGGTTCGACGAGACCGGGCTGCCGTGGGTGAACCCGTCCCCCAACATCCGGACCCAGACGCAGGCCCTCCTCTACTCGGGGGTCGGTCTCCTGGAGGCGACCAACGTCTCGGTCGGACGCGGCACCGACACGCCGTTCGAGGTGGTCGGGGCCCCGTGGATCACCGATCCGCAGAACCTGGCCGACGCGATGACCGCCCGGGGTCTGAGCGGCGTGCGATTCCAGGGCGTGTTTTTCACGCCGACCTCCAGCGTGTACGCGGGCCAGGTGGCGGGAGGGGTGCAGCTGGAGGTGACGGACCGCGACGCGATCCGCCCGGTGACGGTCGGCCTCGCGCTGGGTCGAGAGCTCATGGAGCGCTACCCGGCGCAGTTCCGGCCGGCGGCGATCCAGAACCTGCTGGTGAACCGGGTCACGATGTGGTCGATCCTGCGCGGGGATCCCTTCGCGCGGATCTTGGGCTGGGCCGACGCCTCGCGCGCCAGCTTCCTGCAGCGCCGCGCGCCCTACCTGATCTACAAGTAGGCGCGCGGTCCGGCGCCTACCGCCGCTCGATCACCCGGGCGGACTTCAGCGCGCCCAGCTTCCCCGTGCTGCCGCTCGCCACCGTGACGGTGGCGGGGTCGCCGTCGCTCACGTAGCGCTCGCCCGGGTTCCGGTCGAAATAGGTGAGCCAGTAGTCGAAGTCTCGGTCGATCACCTGGATGCGGGGCAGGTGGAGGGGGTCGAAATTCTTCGCGTACGGCGAGGGCGCCGCCCCGCCCGCCACCATCAGGATGGCGTCGTGCTTGTACGTCATGCCCTTGGCTTCTCCCGACACCGCCCAGGCGAGCTCCTTCGGATAGCTGCCGAGCGGAAGGGCCAGGGTGCGGAACCGATACCCGGGCACGTGGCGCTGCACCCACACCTGCGCGGTCGCGAGCTGGTCGCGGACGGTGGCCTCCGGGTAGCGCCCGAGCTCGGCGTGCCAGAGGGTGTGGTTGCCGATCTCGTAGCCCTGGCTCACCAGGTACTGGAGCTTGCGGCCCGCCAGGTCCTTCTGGTTGAACAGGTCGTTCGGGGCCTTGGCGCCCGGCAGCACGTAGAAGGTGGCCGCGTGCCCGAAGCCCGGGTGCTCGCGCGCGAAGGCCTCGAAGAT
>DATFAJ010000024.1:0-3392 GCA_035254745.1 Candidatus Methylomirabilota bacterium
GCCCGCGGCTTGAGCGAGGCCAGCTCGCCCGCGACCTTCGACACGTCGTTGCCGGTCCGGTGGATCCATGCACTAAGCCAGGACCCGATGTAGCCGCCCCCCGAAACGGTGGACAGATAGTGGAACTGGGTGAGCAGCCCGGCGCGGGCCAGACCCTGCAGCACGCCCAGCGCGAAGGTGGCGCTGCGGATGCCACCGCCCGACAGGCAGAGCGCGGCCCGCTTCTCGGGCAGCGCGTGGATCGCCTCGTAGAGCACCGGGAGCGGATCGGCGGTGGTGCCGAGCGGGCCGCCGGGCAGCGGGCCGTGGAGCGCGACGAACTCCTCCTCGAGCACCTGGGACAGAGGGAGGAATGCGGTCGACTGGCTCGAGGTGCCTCCGGTCGCGGCGCGATCAGGGCCCATCTCTGGCACGCTAGGCCGTCTCCACCACGGGGGTCAAGGAATTCGTGCGCCTACACCTAGGGGCCGGGGGGCTTGCGCTCGAAACGGCCCTTGCTATGCTGTCCCGCACGACCGCCACCAGATCCGACGGTCACCGGAAAGGGGAGCGCACATGGCGACGGGGCCCTCTCACATCTACGTCGGCGCGGCACGATGGACTTCCGGGACCAAGAGCGGCGTCTTCCGCCGGGCCGAGGGCGCGGGCGACTGGGAGCTCATGACGAAGGGGCTCCCCGAGACGACCCACGTCCAGGCGATCACGGTGCACCCGAGCAATCCGGACGTGGTGTACGTGGGTACCCAGCAGGGCCCCTACCGCAGCGTCGACCGGGGCGAGCGCTGGGAGCGCCTGCCCTTTCCCGAGGACGGCGGGCAGGTCTGGTCCATCCTCGTGCATCCCACGCGCCCCCGCACGCTCCTGGCCGGGACCTCGCCGGTGGGCATCTTCCGCAGCGACGACGAGGGCGCCACGTGGCGCCGGCTGCCGAAGGCGGTGCAGGCCGAGCGGGTGAAGATGCCCTTCGCCTGCCGGGTCATGCGCATGGCCATCGACCCGGCGCAGCCCGATCACATCTATGCGGCGCTCGAGGTGGGCGGGGCGATGCGCAGTCTGGACGGCGGCGAGACGTGGGAAGACGGGAGCGCCGATCTCGTCAAGCTCTCGGAGCTGCCACACCTCAAGAGCCGCATCGTGAGCGACAGCGAGATGGAGGGCATGCTGGACGGCCACGCCCTCTGCGTGAGCGGCGCGGCCAGCGGCACCGTCTTCCTCGCGCTGCGCATGGGCCTCTTCCGCAGCACCGACCGCGCGGCGCACTGGCAGGACATGGAGGTCGGCCGCTTCTCCCCGCTGACCTACAGCCGGGACGTCCGCGTGTCGCCCCGGGACCCGCGCGTGCTCTACGCCTGCCTGAGCCCGGCGGCCCGCAGCGAGGACGGCTCGCTCTATCGCAGCGCCGACCTCGGGGAGACCTGGAGCCGCTTCGACCACGGGGTCAAGGCGGAATCGACCATGATGGCGGTCGCGCTCCACCCGCGCGACGCCGACCGCGTCTACTGCGTCAGCCGCACCGGCCAGGTGTTCGGGACCGAGGACGCGGGACGCTCCTGGCGCGAGGAGCGGCTGCCCGACGGCGTCAGCGACGTCTACGCGATCGCCTGCGGGTAGAGAATCCCGGGCCCCTCACCCTGCCCTCTCCCCAGAGGGGAGAGGGGGGCAAGGTCGCGCACGAAGCAGCGCACGTCGCCCAGGTGCTCGTAGCGCTCGGTGTGGACGGGCAGGCCGGCCCGCGCGCCGTCGATGCCGAGCGACCGCAGCACCGGCTCGGTGAGCAGCGCGTAGCCGCCCCTCCGCCCCACCCCGTTCTTCAGCAGCCGGTGCACCAGGATCACCGCGGTGCCGGTGACCCGGCTGCGCCCCGCCACCGTGTGGCGCAGGAAGGATCCGTGGTGCACGACCATCTTGAGGTCGAGGATCCCGATCTGCCGGCAGGCCCCGCACTGGCACGCCTCGACGGCCTGCATCGCGTGCTGGCAGGTCTTGAACGCGGCGAACGCCTCCTCCAGCACGCCCAGCAGGCGGGAGGGGGGCAGGTCGGCGGCCTCGCCGGCCAGGGCGAACACCGCGTCACCCTCGATCTCCTGGATCTCGAGCGGGGGCGACAGGCGCGCGATCACCTCGTCGAGCAGGGTGGCGATGATCTCGGAGCCGTGCTCGAGCTCGGTGGTGGTGACGAAGGCGGTGAACCCCGATACGTCGGCCAGGACCAGGAAGCCGCGATCCGTTCTGTTGTTCATGCCCCTGTGACACCGCACCGGGGCACGTGTGAAACGTGGTCGGTGAGGGCTAAGTCCGCTCCAGGATGTGCAGACCTCGGCCCCGGTCGATGAGGTAGAGGAGCCCTCGCCCGTCCACCTCCACGTCGTTGCTCGAGACCCGGGCGTGGCCGGACGGAGGCTCCGGCAGGAAGTGGGCGACCTCCCGTAGTGCGTGAGGGTTCGACACGTCGACGACGCGCAGGCCGTGGGCGAACCAGGCCACCGGGATCTCGGTCCCGGTCACCCGCTCGCACGGCTGGTGGCAGCCCGTGAACTCGGGCTGCGGGTCTCCGTTCACCCCGGCCACCTGGAAGGTCGAGATGGGAACCGGGTGGCGCTCGTCGGTGATGTCCACCAGCCACATGAAGGAGGGAGGCCCCGGCGCGGTCTTGGCCACGTCCTCGTCGGCGGCCAGCATGATGCGCCGGCCGTGGAGCGGGAAGGGCAGCGGCAGCGCGGTGTGGGTCGGCGTGATGTAGGGCGGGCTCCAGTCGAGACCGGACACGAAGCGGGGCTTCGCCATGTCCTCGATGTCGAGGATGACGAACCCGCCGTGCCAGTAGCTCACGTAGAGCCGGTTCCCGGACCGGATGGGATGGTGGCAGCGATGGTGCCGCCCGGACCACGCGGGGGTCTCCCCGCCGCCGGTCCACTGCCCGGGCATCCACCAGCGCCCGACTTCCCGCGGCCGCGTCGGGTCGTGGAGGTCCAGGATCATCACGATGTTGCCCACGTAGCCGTCCATCTCGGGGGAGATGTAGGCGTAGCGCCCGTCGAAGGTGAAGCGGTGCACGCCCGCGCCGCCGCACTTCCAGAACGTGATCTCGCGCGGCCGCGCCGGGTCGGAGACGTCGTAGATCACGAGGCCGCCGCCCACCCCGGCGGGCGGCGCGTGCGCGGGCTGGGCCTCGCGGTTCACCAGCATGAGCCCGTTGGCCGCGCGCACCTTGTGGGAATGCGTGTGCGCCGGCACCTCGACGGTGGCGAGGACGCGGGGCCGGGCCGGATCGCTCACGTCGACGATGCTGGTGCCGTGCGGCGCCTTCATGTGCGCGACGTAGGCGATGGTGCCGTCGACCGACACCTGGCCGCCGCCCGGGCAGTCGAGCCAGGCGACCGGCTTGAGTCCGC
>DATFAJ010000025.1:0-3389 GCA_035254745.1 Candidatus Methylomirabilota bacterium
CGTGCTCTACATCCAGGGCGATCGCGACATGGCGCACCCCCGGCCCGACTTGGACCGCTTCGTCGCCGGCTACCGCAAGGCGGGCGGCTCGCTCGACCTCGAGCTGCTCGCGGGCGAGGCCGAGGGCTACATCGGCCGGAAGCCGGCCTCACCCGCGGTCGAACGGACCATCTCGCGCATCATCGAGTTCGTCCACAAGCATCTCGGCTGAGTCGGCGGCCGGTGAGCCGGCCGACTAGGTGCTGAGGGCGCGGCGGACAGCCGGCAGGACCTCGCGAGCGACGCGGGCGGTGTAGTCGCGCTCGGGGTCGGCGGGCCACTTCGGGTCGGGGATCGGGTGGAGCACGACGTAGTCGAAGGGCGCGGGCGCGCCGCGCAGCGCGGCCACCAGCTGTCGCGCCACCTCGGCGGGCGCCCCGCGCAGGCTGAAGGCATCGGCCGCGCTCTCCGGGAGGAAGTCGACCGCCCGCCCGCTCGCCTCCAGATCCGAGGCGTGGTGGAAGTCCGGCCAGACCGAGCGCGCGCGCTTGAGGCTCTCCGGATCGGGCCCGGTCCAGGCCAGGCCGGGCGGGTCGAAGAGCGCGGGCGAGTACTCGTAGTAGCCCGCCGCCATCGACCGGGCCATGGTGAGCGCGCGCTCCGGCTCGTCCACCAGGACGGTGTGGAACACCGCGCCGAGACGCACCGAGCCCGGCTCGCGTCCGGCCTCGGCGGCGCCCGCCCGGATCGCGTTCACCGCGGTGGCGATGTTGGCGGGATGCGTGCCGACCCGGATGAACACGCCGTCCGCGACCCCGCCGGCCATGCGCAGCGTCCGGGGGCCGCCCGCCGCGATCCAGATCGGTACCGGCCGGTGATGCGGCAGCCGCGCTGGCCGCGCCGCGCCCACCTCCACCGCCTCTCCGTCGAGGAGGGCCCGCATGAGCCGCGTGCTCGCCTCGAGCTCCTTGACCCGGGCGGGCCGGAGCCCGGCCAGGCGCACCGCGGTGTCGCCCACACCCCAGCCCAGCAGCACACGCCCCGGGGCCAGCTCGTCCACGGTCGCGATCGACGACGCGGTGACGGTCGGATGCCGGTTGACCGGGTTGGCGAGGAGCGGGCCGAGCGCGATGCGCCCGGTGACCCGCGCCGCGGCGGCGAGCAGCACGTAGGTGTCGCGCCGGCGCAGCTGCGAGTCCGGCTGCAGCGCCGCGTCCCAGCCGAGCTCCTCCGCGCGGCGCACGTCCGCCGCGAAGGCGTCGACCGAGCGTGAGTCGAACCGGTTGAGGCCGAAGCGCGGGAGCGTCATGGCCGGCGCTACGGCATGCCTTTCATGTCGACCGGCGCGTAGTAGCGCGCGGCCCCGAGCGCGTCCACCCGCTCCCAGAAGTCGGGCAGCGCGGCCAGCCCGGTCTCGTTCACCCCCGCGCCCTGGCGCCAGATGCACCAGGAGTCGGGCTGGAGCCGGCTCGCCTCCCGGATCCACCGCTGGCCCTCCGCGCTCTCGCCGTGCGCGAGCAGGAACTGGCCGAGGCGGAACATGGCCTGCGCGGTGACCACGTCCGCGGTGACCGCGGGCAGGTGCGCCCGCGCCTGCTCGGCGGTGAAGGCGTGCTCGCTGCGGTCGCCCGCGCGCACCCAGTCGCGGATCGCGTCCAGGTAGGTCGCCTTGGCCTGTGCGGTGAGGCGCGCGACGTCCTCCGGCATCTCCCGCGTGGCCCGGTTCATCCTGCGGAAGCCCTCGTAGGCCCCGGCCGGCTCCGCGGGCCGTACGATGCGACCGGCCTCGTCGATCCACACCGCCTGCGGCACGTTGACGATGCCGTAGAGCTCGGCGAGCCGGTGCTCGCGGTCGATCAGGGTCGGATAGGTCGGCCGGGCCGCCTCGATCCACGGCAATGGGTCGCCCTCACGGCTGTCCATGGCCACCGCGATCACCACGAAGCCGCGCGCGCCGAGCTCCTCGTAGAGCGCCTGCCACACGGGCAGGTCGCGGCGGCACCCTCACCACGAGGCCCAGGTGACGAGCAGGACCTTCTTGCCGCGGTGGTCGGAGAGCCGATGCATCCGGCCGCTCGGATCCGGCAGCGCGAAGTCCGGCGCCTCGAGCGAGGTCAGCGCCGCCGCCCGGTCGCGCGCGCTCTGGGCGAGCACCCACACGTGGCCGCGGTCGCTGTGCACCGCGGGCTGACCGAGGTGACGCCAGAGCGCGGCCAGGTCGATGCGCCCGCCGTCGATGAGCTCGCGCTCGCGCCCGGCGGGCACCGGGACGCAGACCGGCCCCCGGCAGAGCCCTTCGGGCTTGGCCACCCAGCCCGTCGCGGCCTCCGCGTCCCGCGCGGAGACCCAGAGCGTCGTCGCCGAGGCCTCCGCCCCGGGCACCGTGAACTGTCCCGCGTCCGTCAGCAGGGTCACCATGGTCCTCTCTCCTCGTGGGCGGGACGTCTCCCCGCCTGGCGGATCTTACCATTGAAGCGGGACGTCGCCTTGACGGGGCTCGACCGCCGCGGCAGTATCGCTCGATGCCCTCCGTCCGCGTGGACCCGCCGCGTCGCGGCTGATCGTGCCCCCGAGCGCTCGCCGACAGGGCTCGGTCGCCCTGCTGGTCGTGGTCCTGTCCTGGGGCCTCACGTGGCCGGTGAACAAGGTCGTGCTGCTGACCCTCTCGCCGCTCTGGGCGGTCACCCTGCGCTCGGCCATCGCCACCCTGGCCCTCTTCGCGCTCACCGCCTGGCGCGGCCGCGTCGCGTTGCCCCCGCGGGGCGACCTGCCGGTGCTGATCAGCATCACCCTGCTCCACATGGTCGGCTTCAATCTCCTCGCGAGCTGGGGCCTGGGCCTCGTGCCGACCGGGCGCACCGTCGTGCTCGCCTACACCACGCCGCTCTGGATCACGCCGGGCGCGGCGCTCTTTCTCCGCGAGCCGCTGACCGTCCGGCGGCTCGTCGGCGTGCTCGTCGGTCTCGCCGGCCTCGTCACCCTCTTCAACCCGCTCACCTTCGACTGGCGCGACCACGCGATCGTGTGGGGCAACCTGGCCATCCTGGCCGGCGCGCTGCTCTGGGCCGCGAGCATCCTCCACATCCGCGCCCACCGCTGGCGCTCCACCCCGTTCGCGCTCATCCCGTGGGAGACCCTGCTCGCCACGCTCCTGCTCGCCCCGATCGCCCTCGCGCAGGGCGCCCCGCCCCGGGTCGAGTGGCGCCCGGCGTTCACGCTGCTGCTCGGCTATCTGGGCATCGTCGGCACCGCGGTCGCGTACTGGGCCGCGGCCACCGCGAGCCGCCATCTCCCCGCGGTGACGACCTCGCTCGGGCTGCTCGCCACCCCGGTGGTGAGCGTGATCACCGCCACCCTCTGGCTCGGCGAGCCCCTCACCCTCCAGCTGGTGGCCGCCATCGTCCTCGTCC
>DATFAJ010000026.1:0-4103 GCA_035254745.1 Candidatus Methylomirabilota bacterium
AGTGGGACTACATGCTCTTCTACGAGGAGAGCTTCGAGAAGGCCTGCGCCACGTTCGACGCCGACCCCCGCAACACGGTGAAGGCCCTCTTCCGGAAGGGCAACCCCGCGGGCCGAGGCAAGCCGTCCCGCACCGCGCAGACCCGCAAGGACGGGGGCTGGTTCGGCGGCACCGGCCGGGCTCCCGACGTGCCGCGGGACGCCGACGTGGTGACCGAGGAGGAGCTCGACACGTACGCGGCCGGCCTCGCGCGCAACGGCTTCTTCGGCCCCGACTCCTGGTACATGAACGCAGCGCGCAACCTGGAGTACGCGGCCCGGGCCCGGGACGGCGGTCGCCTCGGCCTGCCCGTCCTGTTCCTGCACGGCGAGTACGACTACACCTGCGAGACGGTCGGCTCCCGGCTCGCCGAGCCCATGCGACGCGACTGCCGGAACCTCACCGAGGTCGTCGTACCCTCGGGGCACTGGATGGCGCAGGAGAAGCCGCGGGCGGTGAACGCGGCGCTCGCGCGGTGGCTGGCGACGGCCCTACCCGAGGTCTGGCCCATCCGGCCTCTCGCGCGACCCTGAAGAGGAGGCGACCATGTTGCGGACGCGCATCTGCGAGCTGCTCGGCATCGAGCATCCGATCGTCCTGGGCGGGATGGGGACCGGCACGTCCCCCTCGCTGGTGGCCGCGGTCTCCGAGGCGGGCGGCCTGGGCGTGCTGGGCGCGACCGCACAGGATCCCGCCGCGGTCGCCCGCGATGCCGCGGCGATCCGCGCGCGGACCGGCAAGCCCTTCGGGCTGAACCTGCTCCTGTTCCGGGAACGGCCCGGACAGTACGACGGGCTCCTCGCGGCCGGGCCCCGGGTGGTCTCGACCGCGTGGCCGACGCTCGAGCAGCAGCTGGCCGGCTACGTCACGCGGGCTCACGCGATCGGGGCGCTGCTCATGCACATGGTCTCGACGGTGGCCGAGGCGAGGGCGGCCGCGCGGGCCGGGGTCGACGTGATCGTGGCGCAGGGCACCGAGGGCGGCGGCCACGTCGGGGTGATGGGCACCATGCCGCTCGTCCCCATGGTGGTGAGCGCGGTGGCGCCGGTCCCGGTGCTCGCCGCGGGCGGCGTCGCCGACGGGCGCGGGCTCGCCGCGGCGCTGGCCCTGGGCGCCGAGGGGGTGCTGCTCGGCACCCGCTTCCTGGCCAGCGACGAGGCGCCGATCGCAAAGGGCTTCAAGCAGGCGATCCTCGAGAGCGACGGCCACGACACCCTGGTCACCGACATTCCCGACGTGGCGCACGGGCAGGTGTGGCCCGGCGCCTACGTGCGCGTGCGACGCAACCGCTTCATCGAGGAGTGGATCGGTCGCGAGAACGAGCTGCGGCGGCACCGCGTGGAGGTGAGCGCCGGGCTCCGCGAGGCCGCGAAGGCGGGCGATCCGGACCGGGGCGCGGTCATGATCGGCCAGACCGCCGGTCTCATCGATCGCGTCGAGCCGGCCGCCGACCTGGTCCGCGAGATCAGCCGCGACGCCGAGGCCATCCTGCGCGAGCGCCTGCCGCGCCTGCTCGCCTGATGTCGCCCATGACCGAGAAGCGACCGGCGACGGCGTCACGCGGCATGGTGGTCACCAATCACCCGCTCGGCTCGGCCGCGGGCGCCGAGATGCTCGCGGCGGGCGGCAACGCGGTGGACGCGGCGATCGGTGCCCTCTTCGCCCTGACCGTGGTGGAGCCGATGATGGTCGGCATCTTCGGCGCGGGGATGACGCACCTCCGCCTGGCCGACGGCCGGCACCTGGTGATCGACAACTACACCACCGCGCCGGCGGCGGCCCGCCCCGACATGTACCGGCCCGTCTCCGACACGTGGCCCGACTACCTGCGGGCGGAAGGCGACGTCAACCTGTTCGGCGTCCTCTCGGTGGGGGTGCCCGGCACGCTGAAGGCGTGGGCGGACGCGATCGCGCGCTTCGGCCGCCTCGACCTCGAGACCGTGATGCAGCCCGCGATCCGCCACGCCGAGCGGGGCTTCCGCGCGACGCCCTACCTGGTGGAGGCGGTGCGGGAGACCGCGCCCGACCTGGCGCGCTTCCCCGAGACCGCGCGCACCTTCCTGCCGGGCGGCGCGCCCATCAAGCCGGGCGATGTGATCGCGATGCCGGAGTACGCGGCCACCCTGCGGCTGATCGCGGCGAAGGGCCCGGGCGTGCTCTACGGCGGCGACCTCGGCGCCACGGTGGCCGACTACATGCGGAAGGCGGGCGGCATCATCACCCTCGACGACCTGGCGCGCTACCAGACGATCGATCGGTCGCCCGTCCACGGCCGCTACCGCGGCTTCGAGATCGCGGGCGCCCCGCCGCCGACCGCGGGCGGCCTGCACCTGGTCGAGATGCTGAACATCCTCGAGGGCTTCGATCCGCGCGGGCTGCGGTTCGGCACCCCGGAGTACTTCCACCTGATCGCCGAGGTGCTCAAGATCGGCTTCGCCGACCGCAACGCCTGCACCGGCGATCCGGCCTTCGTGGACATCCCGGTCGAGCGGCTCCTGTCCCGGGAGCACGCGGCGGCCCGACGCGCGCAGATCCGTCCGGATCGGGCGAGTGACTACGGCGCCACTCCGGACGTCACGGCGGGCTCCGCCCACACCACGCACGTCACCACCGCAGACGCCGACGGCAACGTGGTCGCGATGACCCAGACCATCAACAACCTGTTCGGCTCGAAGGCCACCGTGCCCGGCACCGGGGTGCTCCTGAACAACACCATGGCGCTCTTCGATCCGCACCCGGGCACGCCCGCCTCCATCGCGCCCGGCAAGCGGGTGACCAGCAGCATGGCCCCCACCATCGTGCTGCGCGACGGCAGGCCGGCGTGGGCGCTGGGCCTGCCGGGCGGGGTGCGCATCTTCACCTCCGTGTTCCAGGCGGTCGTCAACCTGATCGACCACGGCATGACGCTGCAGGAGGCGGTCGAGGCGCCCCGCATCTGGAGCCAGGGCCAGGAGCTCGAGATGGAGCAGGACATCCCGGTCACGGTCCGCGAGGCGGTGGCGGCCCGCGGCCACCGCGTGGTGGCGGTCGGGGGCGTCGCGGGCGGCATGAACGCGGTGGCCTTCGCGCCGGACGGCACGCTCGAGGGCGCGGCGTGCTGGCGCGCCGACGGCACGCCGATCGGCGTGAGCGGCGGTCTCGCGCGGCCGGGAAGCCGCTTCCGGCCGGACGTGGCCCGCCGCGCGACGTAGGCGCTGCGTGCGGCCGAGTGCGCCAGCGAAGCAGCTGGGCCTTCTTCAGCGCCCTCCCTTCGCGCCGGCCGCCGCGCGATCCATCAGGTCCTTCGCCCCGGCCTGGATCCACGGGAAGAAGCTGGTCATGATGCAGCGCACGCCGAGTCGCGTGTAGCGCTCGACGTTGCCGCTGTTGACCAGGGTGCCGGCCTGGCGGCCCGCCTGCACGATCCTCGCGATCGCCCCGTCCACCGTCTTCTGGACCTCGGGCAGGTCGAGCTTGCCGATGTGGCCCATCGACGTGGCGAGGTCGTTGGGGGCCACGAAGAAGACGTCGATGTGGTCGGTCTTCAGGATCTCGTCGAGGTTGTTGACCGCCACGATGTCCTCGATCAGCACGATCAGCAGGCTCTGGTCGTTGGCGGTCTTGAGGTAGTCGGTCACCCCGAAGCCCTGCCGGCTCGTGAACATGCCCCGCTTGCCGAGCGGCGCGAACTTGGCCGCCTCGACCGCGGCCTGGGCCTCGGCGCGGGTGTTGACGTGCGGCACCACGATGCCCTGGGCCCCGCGGTCGAGCGTGCGGTAGATCGTGGCGTAGTCGTTGTCCATCACCCGCACCACGCTGCTCACGCCCCAGAGGTCGCAGGCCCGCGTGAGGTTGCCCAGGTCGGCGTAGTCGACGCCGCCGTGCTCGCCCTCGAGCCAGATCCCATCGGCGCCCAGCGGCCCGAGCTGATCGATCAGGTCCGGATCATTGGTGCCGGCCAGGATGGTCGCGACCTGGCCGGCGGCAAGCCGTTGCTTCACGCGGTTCGGCCGGATGCTCATGGGATATCCTGCTCCTCCATCGAGGACCGATGCGGCGGCCCGGGGCATCGTCCCGATCGACCT
>DATFAJ010000027.1:0-2857 GCA_035254745.1 Candidatus Methylomirabilota bacterium
AGGGAAGAGAGTGCTGGGGGTTTGTTACCGACGGTGGAACAACGGGTCCCTCACGCCCCTCACCCTGCCCTCTCCCCGGAGGGGAGAGGGTGGAGGGGCTAGTCGGCGGCGAGGCGCTTGGGAGCGCGGGCGGTGTAGCCGCGCTTGCCGAGGCATTCGGCGACGGAGCCGGCGAGGGCGCCGTCGCGCATGCGCTCGCCGCGGCGGAGCACCTTGACGTTGACCCAATCCATCGCCTCGGCCAGCTCCAGCGGGCGGGCGCCGGCGACCGCGCCCGCATCGGTGGCGCAGGTCTGCAGATCGAGGAGCACCTGGCTCTGCGCCTGCTGGGCCTGGGCCTGCTTGCCCTTGCCGCCGACCGACACGTTCAGCTCGGCGAGGTTCCAGTAGGTCGCCACCGAGACGTAGGTGCGATAGCCACGCGAGATCATGCAGGCCATGTAGTCCGCGCGGCGCTCGAACTCGGCGCGCCCGGTCGCGCCCTCCTCGCACGCCCGCGTGTCCACCTCGAGCTGGCTCGCGGTTGGATAGGCGGGAATCTCGCCCGAGAGCGGCGCCGCGCATCCGGCCGCGGCCCCGGCCCCGAGCGCGACGGCGACCAGCCACTGCCTCGACCGCACCAGAGCACGCGTCATCTCTCTCCCTCCGTGTCTCACAACATCTCCCGGATGGCCCGGCGCAGGGCCCGGATCGTGAAGGGCTTCGGCAGCACGTGAGCGCGGATCACCTTGAGGAAGCCGTCGTACCCGGAGGTGCCGCCGAGCCCGGACAGGAACAGCAGGGGCGGCGGCTGCGCGGGCCACCGCTGCGTCACCGCGGTGTAGAGGCTCGGGCCGTCCAGCTCGGGCATCTGGAGGTTGGAGACGATCAGGTCGTACCACTCCCGCCCGAGCAGGCGGAGGGCCTCGATGCCGTTGCCGCTCGCGTCCACGTCGTGGCCGTCGGCGCGCAGACTCGACACGATCAGGTCCCGGGCGCCGGCATCGTCGTCGACGACGAGGATGCGGCCGGAGGTGGTGGTGCTCACGTTCGATAGGAGGCTCATCTGGGGTCGCCCGGTCGGTATGCAGACGGTGCATCCGGGGTGCCATGGGTTATGTCCAGTGATTCCAGATGGTTATGCGTCGATGCCGGGATGCCGTGTGTCTTTGACGTGACGTCGTGACTGGTAGGAATTACATGACCACCGCCCGTCTCCCCGGGGAGGAGAGGGGGTAGACTGCGGCGATGGCAGGCACCGTCGCCGGCCCCAGCGTCCGTCGGGAGCGAGCTCACCGCGCGGTCGAGCTGGCGGAGGCGCTCCTGCGCGCGGCGCGCGCCGGGCAGACGCAGGACGAGCGCGCGCGGGCCGAGCGGCTGGCCCGCCTGATGGAGGATCCGCGCGGCAAGGAGCTCACGATCGCGCTCACCGACCAGGCCTTCCGCAGCCGCCGGCCGGAGCGCATCGCGGATCAGCTGCACTACCTGCTCGAGCGCTACGGCGCGCCGCGCTTCATGGAGTGGTGGGAGCGCATCGGGCTCACGCTGGGCGCCCTGATGGGCCAGTACCTGCCGAGCCTGGTGGTCCCGCCGATCGTGGCCCGCCTGCGGCACGAGACCGAGTCGCTCATCCTGCCCGGCGAGGACGCGGACCTGCGCCGCTACCTCGCCGAGCGCCGCGCCGCGGGCATCCGCCTCAACCTGAACCAGCTCGGCGAGGCCATCCTGGGCGAGGCCGAGGCGGCGCAGCGGCTCGAGGCGTATCTCGCGCTGCTGGCCCGCGACGACGTCGAGTACATCTCGGTGAAGGTCTCCTCGGTGTCGAGCCAGATCGACCTCACCGCGTTCCACCACACCGTGGAGGTGGTGAAGGACCGGCTGCGCACCCTCTACCGCCAGGCGCAGCGGCATCACTATCGCCACCCGGACGGGCGGGTGACGCCCAAGTTCGTGAACCTCGACATGGAGGAGTACCGCGACCTCGACCTCACCGTCGCCGCGTTCCGCGAGGTGCTGGACGAGGACGAGTTCCGCGCCCTGCCGGCCGGCATCGTGCTGCAGGCCTATCTGCCGGAGTCGCACCGCGCGCAGCGGGCGCTCGTGGCCTGGGCCCTCGCGCGCGGCGAGCGCGGGGGCGCGCCGATCAAGCTGCGCATCGTCAAGGGCGCCAACCTCGCGATGGAGCGGATCGAGGCCGATCTCCACGGCTGGCCCCAGGCGCCCTACGCGGTCAAGGGCGAGGTCGACGCGAACTTCAAGCGGATGGTCGAGTACGGCTGTCGCCCCGAGCACGCGCCCGCGGTGCACCTCGGCATCGCCAGCCACAACCTCTTCGACGTGGCCTACGGCCTGCTGCTCCGCGCGGAGGCCGGCATCGAGCGATGGGTGGAGTTCGAGATGCTCGAGGGCATGGCGAATCACCAGGCCCGGGTGGTGCAGGCCCGCGCGGGCGGCCTGCTGCTCTACGCGCCGGTGGTGCGGGCCGAGGACTTCCACAGCGCGATCGCCTACCTGGTGCGCCGGCTCGACGAGAACACCGCGCCGGACAACTTCCTGCGCCACGTGTTCGGGCTCGAGCCCGGCTCGCCCGACTGGGTGCTGGAGCGCGACCGGTTCCTCGCCGCCTTCGACCGGCTCGACGACGACCTGTCGGACGCGCCGCGCCGGATCCAGGACCGCGCGGTCGAGCCCGCGGCGGCGGCTCTCGACCTCGCCGCCCCGTTCGTGAACGAGCCGGACACCGACTGGGCCCTGCCCGTCAACCGCGACTGGATCGACCGGGTGCGGGAGGCCTGGCGGGAGCGTCCGCCGGAGACCGTGCCGCTCCAGATCGCGGGCGAGCTGGTGGCGGGCGCCGGCCAGACGGAGGGCCGCGACC
>DATFAJ010000028.1:0-7201 GCA_035254745.1 Candidatus Methylomirabilota bacterium
GGCCGACCACTTCCTGCGCAAGTGCGACCTGCTCTTCTCCATCGGCTCGAGCCTCTTTCCGGGCCGCTTCAGCCACACGGTGCCCGACGCCCACAAGAAGACCATCGTGCAGTGCACGATCGATACCCTCGACATCAACCGGAGCTACGAGACCCGCCACGCGGTGATCGGCGACGCCAAGCTCACGCTCCAGGCCCTGGTGGCCGAGCTCCAGAGCAAGGGCGCGCGCAAGAAGCCGGAGGTCCTCGAGGAGATCCGCGGGGCGCGCCAGGTCTTCAAGGACAAGTTCCGGCCGTGGCTCGAGTCGAGCGAGACGCCGATCAACCCCTACCGGGTGTTCGGCGACCTCGCCAAGGTGCTCGATCCGAAGAACTCGTTCCTCACCGCCGACTCCGGCAACACCCGCGACCAGACCAGCACCGTGTACGAGGCGCAGATCCCGCGCGGCTACCTCGGCTGGGGCAACGTCTCGACCCTCGGCTTCAGCCTGGCCGGCGCGGTCGCGGCCAAGCTCGCCTACCCGCAGCGCCAGTGCGTGCACGTGACCGGCGACGCGGGCGTCTGCTACATGATGGGCAACTTCGAGGCGGTGGCGCGCTACCGCATCGGCATCACCACCATCCACATCAACAACGGCGGCTACTCCGGCTACGGCCCCGGCTTCTGGGGCGAGGGCCACGACCCCTACACCTGGAAGGTCTCCGACCACGGCTCGGCCTGCATGGCCAACATGGCGCGCGCGGTCGGCTTCCACGCCGAGGACGTGACCCAGCCGGCCGAGATCATCCCCGCGCTCCGGCGCGCCTTCGACGAGAACGCCAAGGGCCGCCCCGCGTTCGTGGAGTTCATCTGCTCGCACCACCCGGTCCACGGCGGCTGGGTTCGGTAGGGGAAGGAGCGCCGCCATGGCCGACATCGACCCGTTCTCGACCGCGACCTCGCTGGTCGGCGCCCTGCGCCGCGGCGCCATTCGCGCGCCGGAGCTGACCGAGCTCTACATCCGTCGCATCGAGCGTCACGATCGCACGCTCAACGCGGTGGTGGTGCGCGACTACACCCGCGCGCGGGAGCAGGCGGTGGGGGCCGAGCACGCCCGGGGGCGCGGCGAGCACCTTCCCCTGCTCGGCCTGCCGATCACCCTCAAGGAGTCCATCAACGTCACCGGGCTGCACACGACCTGCGGGGTGCCGGACTGGAAGGCCTTCATCTCGCAGCACGACGCGCCGGTCGCCACGCGCACCCGGGCCGCGGGCGCGGTGCTCCTCGGTAAGACCAACGTGCCGCCCATGCTCGCGGACTGGCAGTCGGCCAACCCGATCTACGGGCGGACCAACAACCCCTGGGACCTCACGCGCACCCCGGGCGGCAGCAGCGGCGGCAGCGCGGCCGCCATCGCGGCCGGGCTCAGCGCCCTCGAGGTCGGCTCCGACATCGGCGGCTCCATCCGCGTGCCGGCCGCCTTCTGCGGGATCTACGGGCACCGCCCGAGCGAGACCCTGCTGCCGAGGAGCGGGCAGTTCCCGATGCCGCCCCTGCCGAACCCGGCGGTCGTCATGGGGGTGCAGGGCCCGCTCGCCCGGAGCGCGGAGGATCTGGAGCTGGCCCTCTCGGTGCTGGCCGGTCCCGAGGTGGGCGAGGACGTGGCGTGGAGGGTCACGCTGCCGGCCGCCCGGCGTGAGCGTCTCGCCGACTTCCGGGTCGCGGTGCTGCCGTCGATCCCGTGGCTGCCGGTGGACGAGCAGATCACGGCGGCGCTGCACGATCTGGCCGGGCGCCTCGCCAAGCTGGGCGCGGTGGTCAAGGAGGCCCAGCCGGACGGGCTCGGCGATCACCGCGAGTACCACGGCTTCTACCGCACCCTGCTCTCGGCGGTGACCGGCGCGCGCGTCGACCCCGACACGCGTCGCCAGCGCGTCGAGACCTTCAAGCGCGCGGGCGACGACTTCTCGCTGGCCGCGGCGCGCGGCCTCGAGGGCACCGCGGGCGACTACCTCCTCTGGAACGGCCGCCGCGAGCAGCACCGCGCCGCGTGGCGGGCCTTCTTCCGCGAGTGGGACGTGCTGCTCGCCCCCGCCATCAACGTGCTCGCGTATCCGCACATCGAGCGCGCGTGGCCGGCCGACGACAGCGACCTGACCCTGACCTTCACGGTCAACGGCCGCCCGGTGCCGTACCTGCACGGGCTCGGCTACCCCGCGCTGTCGACGGTGCCCGGCCAGCCCGCCACCGCGTTCCCGGTGGGCCTCTCCCGCGAGGGGCTGCCGATCGGGCTGCAGGCGATCGGACCGTACCTCGAGGACCTGACCCCGATTCGCTTCGCGGCGCTGCTGGCCCTCGAGATCGGCGGCTTCCGCAAGCCGTCCGGCTACGACCCGTCCTGAGATGCTGACCATCGACGGGCACTGCGAGCCCCGCTTCACCGCGGTCCGCGAGGAGTTCTTCCGGAACTTCACCGAGCGCGGCGACGTGGGCGCCTCCGTCTGCGTGTACCTCGACGGGGTGCGGGTGGTGGACTGCTGGGGCGGCCACGCCGACCCGGCCCGCGCCCGCCCGTGGGCTGCGGACACGATCGTCAGCGTGGCCTCGACCACCAAGGGCATGGTCGCGCTCTGCGCCCACATGCTGGCCGAGCGTGGCAAGCTCGACCTGGACGCGCCGGTGGCCCGCTACTGGCCCGAGTTCGCCCGGGCCGGCAAGGAGAACATCCCGGTGCGCTGGCTCCTGAGCCATCGCGCGGGGCTGCCCGCCATCCGCCAGACGCTGCCCGCCGAGGCGCTGCTCGACTGGTCCGCCATGACCGCCGCGCTCGCCGAGACCGAGCCCTGGTGGGCGCCGGGCAGCCGGCACGGCTACCACGCGATCACCTTCGGGCATCTGGTCGGCGAGGTCATCCGCCGTGTCGACGGGCGGAGCGTCGGGACCTTCCTCCGGGAAGAAGTCACCGGGCCGCTCCACGCCGACTTCTTCATCGGCGTGCCCGAGGAGCTCGACGCCCGCGCCGCCACCGTGCTGCCGCCCCCGCCCCCGACCGAGCCGACGATCTGGGACACCCTCCTGGCCGATCCGGACTCCGTTTCCGGCCGCACGTTCCTCAATCCGCCGCGCACCGCCGACCTGGTCAACACCCGCGCCTGGCGCGCGGCCGAGATCCCGGCCGCCAACGGCCACACCAGCGCCCGCGGCGTCGCGCGGGTCTACGGAGCACTGGCCCGCGGCGGCGAGCTCGACGGGATCCGGTTGCTCACCCCCGCCGCGATCGAGCGTGCCATCGTCGAGCAGTCGTCGGGCCGCGACGAGGTCCTCACTCTCCCCACCCGTTTCGCCAGCGGCTTCATGCTCGGCATCCCGGGCGGCGTCTTCGAGTGCGGCCCCGGCCGGCGCACCTTCGGCCATCCGGGCCGCGGCGGCTCGATCGGCTTCGCCGACCCCGACGCCCGCCTCGGCTTCGGCTACGTGACCAACCAGTACGTCACCGGCACCGCCCGGCGCCCCGACCGGCGCGTGGCGAGCCTGGTCGACGCGGTGTACGCGGCACTCCGATGAGCCCCGCCCCTCGGCTCTCGGCCCGCGACTGCCTGCCGCGCGACGCCGCCGACGCCCTGCTGATCGGGCGCGCGTGGGTGCCGGCGGAGGACGGGCCGTCGGTCGTCGCGGTGCGCGGCGACGAGGTGGTCGACCTCACCCGGTCCTTCCCCACCACGAGCGGGCTGCTCAACACCGCCGCCCCGGCCCAGGTCCGCGCCGCGATCAAGGCGGCGCCGACGCTGGGCCCGCTCGAGGCCCTCGCGGCCAACAGCGTCGAGGGCGCGCGCGACGCCGCGCGCCCGTGGCTGCTCGCGCCCGCCGACCTGCACGCGGTCAAGGCGAGCGGCGTCACCTTCGTGGCGAGCCTGCTCGAGCGGGTGATCGAGGAGCGCGCGAAGGGCAACCCCGCGCTGGCCGACGGGGCGCGCCGCGAGATCCAGGCGATCGTGGGCCCCGACCTGCGCGGCATCAAGCCCGGGTCGCCGGAGGCGGCGCGGGTGAAGGAGGTGCTGGTGGCCAAGGGCATGTGGTCGCAGTACCTCGAGGTCGGCATCGGGCCCGACGCGGAGCTGTTCAGCAAGTGCCCGCCCATGGCCGCGGTCGGGACCGGGGCGCGGGTGGGCGTGCACCCCGCCTCGGTGTGGAGCAATCCCGAGCCGGAGCTGGTGCTGGTGATCAACCGCGACGGCGCGATCGTCGCGGTCACCCTCGGCAACGACGTGAACCTCCGCGACGTGGAGGGGCGCAGCGCGCTCCTGCTCGGCCGCGCCAAGGACAACAACGCCTCCTGCGCGATGGGGCCGTTCTTCCGCATGCTCGACGAGCGCTTCACCCTCGACCACGCCCGGCGCGTGACCTTCGAGACGGTGGTCGAGGGCGGCGACGGCTTCCGGATCTCGCACCAGACCCAGGTCGGCGAGATCAGCCGCGACCTGGCCGAGCTGGCCGGCCAGGCCATCGGGAAATACCACCGCTACCCCGACGGGCTCGTGCTCTTCATCGGCACCATGTTCGCCCCGGTGGCCGACCGTGGCGCCCCGGGCAGCGGCTTCACCCACAAGTGGGGCGACCGGGTCTCGATCGCCTCGCCCGAGATCGGGCGCCTCGTCAACGAGGTCGTGGCTTGCGACGTGGCCGAGGCGTGGTCCTTCGGGACCGGCGCCTTGATGGCGAGCCTCGCCCGGCGCGGGCGGCTGCCCGCTTGACCGGCTTCGCGGCCGCCTTGCCGCCGAGCGGCGCCGCGCTCACCAGGATGAAGGCGACCAGGCAGGGCTGATCGCTGCGGTTGCTCCACGCGTGGTTGGTCCCGCGCTGCACGAGCGTGTCGCCCGCCCGCAGCAGGGTCTCTCCCTCGTCCATCAGGGCCCAGATCTCGCCCGCGAGCACGAGCGCGAAGTCCACCGTGTCCGTCTTGTGCATGCCGGGGTGGCGGGAGGCGTCGGGATCCATGGCGTGGTGCGCGCCCATCGCCGCGAAGGCGGCCTTGCGGTCGAAGCCGCCCGGGGCCCGGTCGGGCGGGAACTCGACGATCCGGAAAATGGCGCCCTTCGGCGGGGGCTCGAGCACGACCGGCCGCTCCGCCGCGTCGGTGTTGCCCGCGTTGGAGGCGGGCGCGCGATCGGTGACCCAGAGGTTCGTGAGCGCGAAGTCGGGGCGGCCGGGGATCGTGAGCACGTGCGGCGAGGGCCCGTCGCTCACGAACATCGACCGCCCCCGCGCGTCGTGCCCCGTCACCACCCGTCGGATCGGCTTGATCATTGGCGTCTCCTCTCCCAGTCGTGACTGGGCGGGACTATACACCGCCCTCGGGTTGGATCCGCGAATTCCTAGGCGTCCTCCTCGAAGCCGCGCAGCCGGCGGAGCTCGGGGAAGAGCACCATCCACAGCGCGGCCACCGCGATCGTGCCGAGGCCGCCGATCAGCACCGAGGGCACCGTGCCGACGAGCGCGGCCACCACCCCCGACTCGAAGGCCCCGAGCTGGTTCGACGTGCCGGTGAACAGCGAGTGGACCGCGCTCACCCGGCCGCGCATGTCGGGCGGGGTGCGGATCTGCACGAGCGAGGACCGGATCACCATGCTCACCACGTCGGCCGCGCCGAGCACGGTGAGGGCGACGAGCGAGAGCGTGAAGCTCCGGGAGACCCCGAAGACCACGGTGGCCGCGCCGAACACGAGGACCGAGCGGAACAGGGTACGGCCGATGCCCCAGCCGATCGGGCGCTGGGCCAGGAGCACCGACGTGGCGAGCGCGCCCGCCGCGGGTGCCGAGCGCAGCAGGCCGAGCCCGACCGGGCCGGTGCCGAGGATGTCACGGGCGTAGACCGGCAGCAGCGCGGTCGCGCCGCCCAGCAGGACCGCGAAGAGATCGAGCGACATCGAGGCCAGCAGGACGCGCCGGCTCCGGATGAACGCGACGCCCGAGAAGACGGTCTCGAGGGTGAGCGGCTCGCGCGCGCGCGAGGTGCGCGCGGCCCGGACCAGGGCCGCGAGCGCGCCCGCGGTGAGGAAGAGACCCGCCGCGGTGAGATAGGTCGGGCCCGGGCCCACCACGTAGAGGAACCCGCCGAGGGCGGGCCCCACGATCTGGGCGGTCTGCCCGGCCGAGATGACCCAGGCCATCGCCCGCGCGATGAAGGGCCGCGGCACCACGTCGGGCACCAGCGCGGTCATCGCCGGGTTCTCGAAGGCCTGCGCGGCGCCGAGCAGCGCGACCAGGCCGAGGATGCTCGTCTTGCTCTGCCAGCCGCCGATCGCGCCCAGGGCCAGGGTCGCGGCCGCGGCGGCCTTCACCGCCTCGCACAGCGTCGCGATCAGGCGCCGATCGCACCGGTCGGCCACCTGCCCGACCACCAGGGTGAGCACCACCATGGGCACGAACTGGGCGAGGCCGACCAGGCCCAGGTCGAGCGCGCTGCCGGTGAGGGTGTAGAGCTCCCAGCCCACCGCGACGCCGAGCATGGCGAACCCCACGTTGGCGAGGATGCGCGAGGACAGCAGCAGGGCGAACGGCGGGTGGCGCAGCAGCGAGGGATCCGGTCAGCGGTTGGCGCGGGCCAGCACCGCGTGGAGGAGCACGTTCACCCCCGGCGAGGTGTAGTCGAGCTCGGCGTGCTCGGCCTCGTTGTGGGAGATGCCGTCGCGACACGGGGTGAAGATCATGGCGGTGGGCGCGACGCGGGAGACGTAGTAGGCGTCGTGGCCGGCCTGGCTCAGGATGTCGCGGTGGGGCACGCCCAGCTGCTGGGCCGCCTCCCGGATCAGGCGGATGCAGCCCGGATCGAAGCGCTCGCTGCCGAACTGCCACTCCCCCGCGATGCGCATCTCCACGTTGGCCCGGCGGGCGCAGTCGGGCATGGCCGCCTTGACCTCGGCCCACATCCGGTCCGCCACCGCCCGGTCCGCGTGGCGCACGTCGCAGGTGAGCTGGGCGTACTCCGCGAGGATGCCCGCTCGGTTGGGCCACGCCACCAGGCGCGCCACCGTGGCCTTGCCCTCGGTCGCGTGGTGCTTCCATCCCACCTCGTTGACCGCCACCGCGAGCATCGCGGCGCCCACCAGCGCGTTGCGGCGCTTGTCCATCGGCGTCGGGCCCGAGTGCGCGGTCTCGCCGTGCACGTCGACGTGCATGCCCCGCGCCGCGTAGCCGCCCACCACGATGCCGACCGGTACCGCCT
>DATFAJ010000029.1:0-4968 GCA_035254745.1 Candidatus Methylomirabilota bacterium
GAATCTTCGCGATCCTCAAGATGGACCCGAGCCCGACCGAGCTCTACGGCCCGCTCGGCGAGTTCCGCTATGCCCTCGAGGCGCACGCCGGGTTCTTCGCGAGCCAGGGCATCCGCCAGGGAGAAGCCAAGCTGGTCGTGCCCACGACCCGCTGAGCGCGACCGCCGTGCACGCGCACCCCCGTCACACCCACGGCTCCCGCCACAAGTACCAGCTGCGCGCGGTGTTCGGCCTCACCGCGGGGTTCCTGCTGGTGGAGGCCGGCGTCGGCCTGTGGACCGGCAGCCTCTCGCTCTTGGCCGACGCGGTGCACATGCTGGTCGACGCGGGCGGTCTCCTCCTGAGCCTGCTCGCGGTCTGGTTCGCGGAGCGGCCGGCCACCCCGGCCAAGACCTACGGCTACTATCGGGTCGAGATCCTGGCCGCCCTGGTCAACGGCGTGGTCCTGTGCGTGATGGCCATCGCCATCCTGGTCGCCACCTACCAGCGGCTCTGGCAGCCGCCTCACGTGCCGGGCGGCCCCATCCTCGCGGTGGCGGTCCTCGGCCTGGCCGTGAACGCGGCCGGGCTCTGGCTCTTGCACGCCGGCGCGGAGGAGAGCCTCAACGTGCGCAGCGCCTACCTCGAGGTGATGAGCGACGCGGTCAGCTCCGGGGTCGTCATTCTCGCCGCGGTCATCATCCTCCTCACCGGCTGGACCATCGCGGACCCGATCGCGGGGGCCCTGATCGCGCTCTTCATCCTGCCGCGCACGTGGGCCCTGCTCCGCCAGACCGTCAACGTGCTGCTGGAGGGGGCGCCCGCCCACCTCGACGTGACCGAGATCGAGGAGGCCCTCGTGAGCGCCCCCTCGGTGCGCCGGGTCCACGATCTCCATGTGTGGACGCTCACCTCGGGCCGCGAGGCCATGAGCGCCCACGTGGTGGTCGAGGCGGGCGCGCCGTCCGACCGGATCCTGGAGGCGCTCCACGTCATCCTCCACGCCCGGTTCGGCATCGATCACACCACCATCCAGATCGAGACCGAGCCCGCCCCGCTCATCCAGATCACCCCGAAGGCCGGCTAGCTCCCCCCGGCCAGGAGCGACCCCTCCATGCGGCGAAGCGACCAGCGCGTCCTCACCACCCACGTGGGCAGCCTCCCGCGCCCGCCCGCGCTCCGCGACCTCCTGGTCCGCCAGGACCGGGGCGAGGCGGTGGACCCGGCCGCGCTCGAGCGCGAGGTGGCCGCCGCGCTCGCGAGCGTCGTGACCGGGCAGCTCGAGGCGGGCATCGACGTCGGCAACAACGGCGAGCAGCCGCGCGCCGGGTTCTCCACCTACGTGGCGGGGCGCATGAAGGGCTTCGGGGGCACGAGCCGGCGGGAGCTGGCCCAGGACCTCATCGATTTTCCCGACTACGCCGAGATGCTCGCCCGGCGCCGGCGCGACGCGGCCCGGATCGGCGACGCGCCGCAGGCCATCGCCGAGATCGAGTACGCCGATCTGGGGCCGGCGGCCCGGGAGTGCGACGCGTTCCTGCGCGAGACCGACGCGCGGCCCCGGTCCTTCGTCGAGCGCTTCATGACCGCGGCCTCCCCCGGGGTGATCGCCACCATCCTGCTCTCGGCCCACTACGCCTCGCACGAGCAGTACGTGATGGCGCTGGCCCGGGAGATGCGGAAGGAGTACGAGCTGATCCACGCCCGCGGCCTCCTGCTGCAGGTGGACTGCCCGGACCTCGCGATGGAGCGCGCCCGGTTCTTCCGGCGCGATTCGCTCGAGCGCTTCCTCCAGATGGTGGAGCTGCACGTCGAGGCGATCAACCGGGCCACCGCCGCGATCCCGCCCGATCGCATTCGCCTGCACCTCTGCTGGGGCAACTACGACGGCCCCCACACCCACGACGTGCCCCTCGAGGCGGTGCTGCCGATCGTGGCCCGCGCGCGGGTGGGGGCGCTGTCGCTGCCGCTCGCCAACCCGCGCCACCAGCACGAGTACCGCGTGCTCCGGCACCATCCCCTGCCCGACGCGATGCTGCTCCTGCCCGGCGTCATCGACACCACCACCAACTACGTCGAGCACCCCGAGGTGGTGGCTGACCGGATCTGCGCCGCGGTGGAGGCGGTGGGCGACCGGACGCGCGTGATCGCCTCCACCGACTGCGGCTTCGGCACCTTCGCGGGCTCGGAGATGGTCGCCCCCCGCGTGGTGTGGGCCAAGCTCGGCGCCCTCCGCGAGGGCGCCGCCATCGCGAGTCGGCGTCTCTGGTCCTGACCGCCGGCGATCAGCGGCGCCGGGCCTCCCGCTGCACCAGGACCACGCGCGGCGGCTCCGCGGGCGCCGGCGCGGCCGCCACCACGCGCCGACGAGCCCAGTTGCTGTCGGCGGCGACCACGACCGCGCGCGGGTCGCGCTCCAGCGCGGCGTGGAGCTGCGCCTCCGTTCGGACACCGGTCACCGGCCGCCCGAGGTAGAACGCCAGCGGCAGCTCCGGGATCCCCCACGCCACCACCGCCGGCGTGTCCGCGAGGAGCGGCCTCACCCGCGAGGCGACCGGGGCGAAGCTCGCCGCATTGTGCCGGGTGACCTCCCAGTGGTAGCCCAGCGCCAGCGCCAGGATCGCGACGACCCAGGCGACGGGCAGGGCGCGCCAGACCCCGACGGCCGCGGCGCGCGACAGGTCCGGCCTGGCCGTGCCGCCGGTCATCCATCCGTCGAGCCACGAGCCGAGCCACCAGCCCACGACGACCGCCATCGGCGGGGCGACCGGGACGTAGTAGCGCAGGCGCTGCTCGTGCGAGAGCGCCACCAGCGCGACCGTGACCGCGAGCCAGACGAGCGGCAGCAGCACCCGGCGTCGCGCCTCGCTCTCCCGGCAGGCGATGACCGCGGGCGGGATCGCCAGGGGGAGCAGGAATCCCCAGGGCAGCAGCGCGACCGCCATGTTCCGCAGCGGCGCGGTCAGCAGCGCGAGCGCACTCCCGCGGGGGCGATACCAGTCGAGCTGGTCGACGAGCACCGCCTGTGTCGCCGCCTCGCGGTCGGCGGTGGCGCCGAGCAGCCACCACAGCGCGACGAGGGCGCCTACGACCACCACGCCCGGGCCGAGCCGCAGGGACCACCGCCGGCGCGACCGGGTCGCGAGCGCGTACACGAGGCCGACCGCGAGGGGCAGGAGGCCGGCCGGGCCCTTCGCCCAGAAGGCGAGGCCGGCGCAGCCGTAGAAGCCGATCCACCACGGGCGGGCCGGCTCGAGCGTCATCCGCACCAGCATCCAGACGCTGGCGGTGATGAAGCACGTCATGAGGGCGTCGGGCATCGTGAGATGGGCGGAGAAGAACAGCCCCTGGGTGGTCATCGCGAGGAGGGCCGCGAAGCGGCCGGTCTCCGGGTCGAACAGGTCGCGCGCGAGCGCATAGGTGAGGAGCACGGTGGCGACCACCGCGGCGGCGGAGGGCAGCACCGCGGTCCACTCGGTCACCCGCCCGACCGGCCAGGAGGCGAGCGCGATCAGCCAGGCGAGGAGCGGTGGCTTGTTGAAGTACCCCGCCCCGTTGAGCCGGGGCCAGAGCCAGTCGCCTCGCGCGAGGATGTCCTGGGCGAGCAGCGGGAAGCGGGCCAGGTCGTTGGTGGTGAAGGCGCGCCCGCCGAGCTCGACGCCGATCAGCACCGCGGCCGCGAGGGCGATCCACCCAGGCCCGGGCGGCCAGCCGCCGGCCAGACGGGCCGGCCGCCTAGACAAGGGCTCCCTCCCCGAGGTAGTGGGTCCGCCAGCTCTCGAAGACCAGGAGCGCCCAGAGGATCCGCGCGTGGTCGCGCAGGCCGGACTGGTGCTCGGCGACGAGCCGACCGACCGCGACGGGATCGAGCAGCCCGGCCGCGCGGAGGCGAGACTCGGCCAGGAACTCGGACAGGACGGGAGCGAGCGGCCCGCGCAGCCAGGCGCCCAGCGGCACGCCGAAGCCCTGCTTGCCGCGCGCCGCGATCTCGGGCGGCAGCCGGTCGGCGAGGGCGTGCCGGAGCAGCCGCTTCAGGCCGCGGAAGCCCTGGAATTTCAGCCGGGCCGGGATCTGCCCGACCAGCTCCACGAGCGCGTGATCGAGCAGGGGCGCGCGCAGCTCGAGCCCCACCGCCATGCTCGCGCGATCCGCGTTGGCCAGGTTCTGCCCCGCGAGGTAGAGCTTGCAGTACCGGTAGATCAACCGGTCGCGCACGTCCGGGCTCGGGCACGGCGCGAGCGCCGCGTCGATGTCGCGGTAGGCGTCGAAATCGCCCAGCGCCGCGCGGGTCGCAGGCGAGAGCAGTCCGGCGGCGCGCGGCGGCGCGAGACCGCCCAGCAGGGCCTGGTTCCGGGCGTCGGGGGCGTAGTCGACCGCGAGCAGGAACTCGCGCAGCCCCTCGAGCCGGTCGGGCAGGCGCCGCGCCGTCCGCGCGAGCCCGACCCGGGCCGCCCGCGGCAGGCGTCCGAAGCCGCGATGCCACCAGTCCGCCGCCATCGTGGGGTAGCCCGCGAACAGCTCGTCGCCGCCGTCGCCGGTCAGGGCGACGGTCACGCTGGCGCGCGCGGCGCGCGCGAGCAGGTGGAGCGGGATGAAGCTCATGTCCGCGAGGGGCTCGTCCATCAGCGCGCCCACGTCGGGCGCGAGCCCGCGGGCGTCCTCGGCCGTGATCACGAGCTCCTCGTGGCGGGTCGCGTAGCGCTCCGCCACCAGGCGCGCGAACCGCCGCTCGTCGTGCGGCCCCTCCGCGTAGCCCACCGAGAAGGTACGGATGCCGGCGCGCTGGCGGGCCGCGGTGGCGGTCACCGCGCTCGAGTCGATGCCGCCGCTCAGGAAGCAGCCGACCGGCACGTCGGCGGCGAGACGGCGGCGCACCGACTCGTCGAGCCGGGCCCGGATCTCGTGCTCCCAGCACCGCTCGTCGACCGCGGGCTCCGGACGGAAGGGAATGTCCCAGTACCGGGTCACGACGGTGTCGCCGTCGCGACG